>PMWR01000006.1 GCA_003166055.1 Acidobacteriaceae bacterium | reverse complement strand
GAGAGCGGAAAGTTGAGACGCAGCTTGACCTCATTCTCTTCGTATGTAAAGCCCGAGCCATAGAGGTCGCTTCGACCGGAGAACTCTTCCGGCATTTCCCATGAGGCACACCCGGTGGCGTGCTGGCGGCCAGTGTCGGGCATTCGCTTGAGCCAGAAACGCCCATTGATCTGGGCGATATACATCGGGATGCCGGACGCTCCCACACACAGGCAATTCGGCCGGAGTTTGGAGTTGTATGCGCTTTGGAGCATCTGCTCGAAGTCCGGTTGGTCAGGCGAAACGGTAGCCTGTCCAAAGCTGTATCGGGCCACTGCAACCTCCTCTTAAGCTGCTTCGCTGCCGGCGTTCTTATCTGGCTTGATGGCCGCGTCCTCGATCGCCAACTGGNNAGCTCAATTCCGAACTGCTCTGCGGTACCTGCGGGAAGTTCGAGCACCATTCGAGTTTGAAACCGGATCGAGCCGACGCGCCACGGCTTAACAGCCGCATCGATCGCTACGACCCGCCAGTGCTTGTCGAGGTAAAGGACATCGATCGGTATGCGCATCCAGCATGTGTGAATGCTCGAACAGGGCCGCAGCAACATTCCTGTTCCGGGCACCAGTAACTTCCTCCCTATCAGGCCAACCAGCTTGTCCAGAAACGAATCTGCAACCTGAATCCGGTCGCCCACAATGCAGGTTTTGCGGGTCGAATCGACAACCCTGATCTCTTTCATTGGGGGTCACCAGGTCCTTTGCGCGAAGAAGATACGCGCGGTGAATCAACGGGATCGCTCTGATTGAGATCCCCTGTGGTTGCGGCGACAACGGGCGCGAGCAGCATTCCAACAAAAGCCAGTGCAATTATCAAGTCGTGCATCGTTTGTATCCCTTGAAGCGCATCAAAATGAGGAGGACGGTGAGTGGTCACTCCGCTCACCGTCATTGGTATGGGCGCGGATGATGGACTATATCTCCTTTTTCGTGCCACGGTGCCAGACGAGCAGGCCGAGCACGATGACGAAGAGAATGCCTGCAATGGCGCGAATCTCGGTCCCAGTCATCGATCAATCTCCTTTCTTGGAATCATTGGCCGAACGTACTGAACCCACGAATAATCGAGATCACGGCGGGCCCCAGTAGGACGACGAAAATCACTGGAAAGATGAAACATACAAGCGGAATCAGCAATGTGATGCTGCTGCGTGCGGCGCGTTCCTCTGCACGCTGCTTCCGTTGCATGCGCAGGGAGTCCGCGAGGACGTGCATAGACTCCGAAATGGGGGTCCCGAACTTCTCTGCCTGGAAAAGCATGTTGGCAATCTGCTCGATATCCTCCGACTTTGTGCGGTCCACGAGCTTTTTCCATGCCTGGACGCGGGTATCTCCGAGCGACCGTAATCTGCCAAGATGCAGCAGTTCATTGCATAGATCGGGGTATGCGACATCAAGCACACCGGCGGTACGCTGCACCGCCTGGTCTACGCCGAGACCGGCATCCATGCAGATGACCAGCAAATCAACCGTGTCGGGCAGACTCCGCCTAATCGTATTCCGGCGCTTCTTCACCAGCCTCTCCAGCACAAAGTCGGGGATCAAGTAGCCGGCACCCGCCACGCCGAGAATGATGGCGAAGCCGGTAGTGAAGAACGATGCCAACGCAACTGCGGCAACCGGCAACAGGACACGGATGCCAACATAGATGTCCAGCGCATGCGCATCGTAGAATCCTGCACCGGACAAACGTACTCGCATCCTCTTGCTGTCAGCGATACCCAGGCGTACGCGAATCGAGTGAACCATATTCGAAAAGCCGACAAGCGCACGCGCAGAGGAGCCGGCACGCTCTTCTAGAGCCCTGAGGTGCGGGTTGACGACGGCCGCGCTTCTCTTTGCCAGCTGAGCCTTTTCGTGGCGCATGAGAAAGAAAACAAAAGCAGCCATGGCCGCGGAGAAACTCGCAACGCTGATTAGCAAATAGAGAATCTGGGTCATCTCTTAAGCCTCCGGCCTCGTGATTGCGTATACCAGCGCACTACCAATCGAGAGGGATGCACATGCGTAATACAGCAGGTAGTGCCCAACTGGATCAGTTAGCAAAGGGTCCAACCATTCCGGGTTTAGGATTCTCATTGCCAGCGCAAGCCCAATGGGCATACAGACCAAGACAATGCCACTGATGCGACCCTGCGTGGTTTTGACCCGTAGTTCTCCGTTAATACGAATGCGCTCACGGATCATTTGCGTAGTCCGGTCCAGGACCTGAGGAAGATTGCCTCCGGTCTCCCTTTGGACCATTACCGCGGTGACCATGAATCGCAAATCCTGTGTTGGGATTCGCTCGCTCATTTGCAGGAGAGCCTCGTTCTGCTGAAGACCTAACCTGACCTGACCGCCCATTACCGCAAATTCAGACCTCACGGGCTGGATTGCCTCTTGACCTGCAATCTCGAACGCTGCCTGTACCGAATGACCCGCCTTAACGGCGCGTGAAATGAGATCCATGGAGTCTGGTAAAGCTTTATCAAAAGCGGCCAGGCGCCGACTACGCATGAGGAGCAAATACAGATACGGGAGTATCGCTCCCACACTCAAGAAGATGCACTCGACAAATAGAATTGTGACCAGCAACCAGGCAAGAAGAAAACCGACCACCGCTCCGGCAAAGGAAAGCCCGAAGACCGTTGGCACGCTTAGAGACAAGGCCCCCTGCTGGATTAGCAAATCAATGTGCTTGGCAATTGATGTGCCGCGCAGCCCCCTATCAGCCTTGGCATTTTCGGCTCGTGCGGGATCGATCAGGGGCGGCTGATCCCCGGAGTCCGCGCCATTGCTTGACGAGATGTTCTGCGCCCTGTTCAGCGTCGCCTGCTCGGCTTTGGAGGAGCGCGTCGAAAGCAAAAAGACGACAAGAGTGACCACAAACAATCCGATAAACAGACCTATAAACTGCATCCTTATACCTCCATCCGGTGATCGAATATATCGCGAGCGAGAGCGACCCCAGCAGTCGCAATGACCTCCAAGCAGCGGGGGCGCAAGCCCATTCCTCGAAATGCGCCATGAACTCGGCCCTGGCTATCCACGCCGGATTTCTCGAATGTGAAGATCTCTTGTGTTGTGAGTACATCTCCTTGCATGCCGGATAGCTCCGTAATGTTCGTGATGCATCGTCTGCCGTCGCTCAAGCGGCTTGCCTGGATGATCAGGTGGATTGCGTTGGAGATTTGTTGTTTGATGGCCTTCTCTGGCAGGTTTGTGGAGCCCATCAGCACCATGCTTTCCAGGCGCGTTATTGCATCGCGCGGGGAGTTCGCATGAATGGTGGCAAGCGATCCGTCGTGGCCAGTGTTCATGGCTTGTAGAAGGTCCAGAGCTTCTTCACCGCGCACCTCGCCCAAGACGATCCTGTCTGGGCGCATGCGCAGGGCGTTGACAACCAACTCGCGCTGCCTGATTTGCCCCCTTCCTTCGACATTGGCCGGACGGCATTCCAGCCGCACTACATGCTTCTGCTGTAGTTTCAGCTCAGCGGAATCTTCGACGGTGATGATGCGCTCTCGCGGACCTATGGAACGAGATAGGACGTTGAGCAGTGTGGTTTTTCCAGCGCCCGTTCCACCAGAGATAAGGCAACTGAGTTTAGCCTTGACCGCGGCCTTGAGGAACTCCAGCATTTCAGGAGTGATGCTCTTGCTCGCTACGAGATTCTCTGCCGTCAAGGGGCGCACGCCAAACTTGCGAATGCTAATGATCGGGCCATCAAGGGCCAGCGGGGGAATAATTATATTGACGCGCGAACCGTTCGACAGACGCGCGTCGACCATCGGGGACGACTCATCTACATGACGGCCCACAGCAGAGACAATCCTGTCGATGATATGCATCAGGTGTTCCCTGTTATAGAACCTGACGTTGGTTTCTTCGATGATTCCCTTGCGTTCAACATAGACTGTCGTATGAGTATTGACGAGAATATCGTCTACAGTTTCATCATCGATCAAGGGTTGCAGCGGGCCGTACCCGTAGACCTCCTGGAGAACCTGCTCCGCCAGTTGATCGCGCTCCACGCCACTGTAGGGCATGCGCCGCCGCGCGATTATATTGATGATGGCCTTGCGCATCTCCTCCTTGTCCTCGGGGCGCGCGTGAATGAGTCTCTCTGGATGCAATTGAGACAACAGCTCTTCGTGGATGGCCTGGGTGTCTCTCGCGGGAAAGTGCCGGATCTCCGCGACTGCGCTCGGGCTCACGTGTCGGGGAGGAGCCGAAAACTCGATTGGGACTTCGATGGTAGCGCTCGATTGACCAATCTCAGTTGGATCGTTTGGTGAAGGCATGATGGGCTACCTTTTTAGTCCAAAGAATGATCCCTTGCGGGGAGCTGGCACTGCCTCTTCATCTATGAGCCCAAGCACGGCGTTCAGGTTGTCATGGAACCCATGTACCTGTTGAGGAACCTGATGCCCGGCATTGATTGCGGCAGAGATCGGTTCCGAGAGATCGGGGAAGGTAGCGGCAAATGGGATGCCGGCTGAGTTCGCCATCATTTCTAGTGTCAGCGGACCGCGTCCAGCGCGGGTTATGATCAGCTTCTGCCGGTCCTGGTTTCGGCCCAGCATATCCAAATAGCGCGACACGTCGCGCATCGAGGCGATGTCGAGAGGAGAAACAATAAATACCTGGTCTGCACGTTGCGCTAATGCGGCGGTTTCCGGGAGCGCCGGGTCTGCGTCGAAGATTGTGAAGTCGCTTTCTGCACGCAGCAACGCCAGCACCCTGTCGATGACTTCAACGGTTGGTGGTTCCGGCCGAAAATGTTGCCGTCTCGTCGCATCCGAAAGCGAAGAGCAGTCATCGGGAGAGCACAAAACGGACAAGCCTGTGGAGTGTCGCACGAGCATGGTGTGCAATAGCGCGCCGTCGAGCCTGTGAATGTCTCCCACAATGGTTGAGAACGAGTAGCCGGAGTTTGTCAGATTCAGGTAAACCGCAACGTGCCCCAACTGGCGTTTGAGATCGACCAAGAGGATGTTCTTATTGGGCAGTCCGGCAAGCGCTAGCGAGGTATGAACTGCCAGCGTGGTGGCACCTGCACCTCCCCGAACACCGATGAAAGCGACCATGCGCCCGTTCCGGCTGGATTCATTTTCCATAGCCGTGACGCGACGCAGGACGTTACCAAGCGCGGAGTCGACCTGTGAGTCTGTCGCCGGCCATCGCAGGAACTCGCTGCACCCGGCGCGCATGGCCCGCAATAGTATGTCGTTATCGGAAGTGAGGGAAACCGCCACCGGCCATATCCGCGGTGTTGCATTAGCGCTCAATGCCTCTGCCGTTCTGATTCCTTGTTCAACATCGGTGAAGTCGATAAAGGCAATGCAGGGCGCATCCGGGGACAATTGCGAAAGGTCAATACGGCTGCCATTGGTGAGGTACTGACTGATCTTGCCTACACCTAGCCCCTGCGAACCAGCAACGCGTTCAAGCAGTGTCACCAACTCCGAGTTGGCGCGGACAGCAAGTAGCAGTGGACGATTGACCATCTCTATTTCTTTCCGTTGAGTGACTTGTCGAATGTACTGGTTTCCAAGAAGGGCCTTGCGGGTATGGGCGGAGTTGGCGCCGCATCCGGATTGGTGACCTCATCGACGATGTGNNGCACCGATGATAGGAATCGATGCAATCCCGGGCATGTGCTCGAACTGATCGGTAAGGCGCCGGTCGAGCAATCCGGTCAGCGCGAAGGTTTGGCCGTCCCGCAGTTCAATGTCTGTTTCTGCGCTGCGCGAGCTGAGGGCAGGAATTGAATAGCCGGCGATTTCCACTTCGTTCGTATAGTCGAGAGCGGAAACCTCCGGTGCCACATGCAACCGTATGGTGCCGTCATCGAGGACTGTGGGCAGGAAAGTGAGGCTCACGCCGTAGGGTTTGAACTCGACTGATACGGCAACCTGTCCACTGACACCCCCTTCCAC
>PMWR01000181.1 GCA_003166055.1 Acidobacteriaceae bacterium | reverse complement strand
TCGCAGGTGGCTTGTCTCTTCGCAGGAATGTAAACTGTGCATGGCCCTGGCAGTGCGCGCAGGGAGTTGTCTTGCCCTTGAGCAGTGGGGAACGGCCGCATATGAAATCTCATCGGACAACGATGCTGAGAATGAAAGCGCGAATCCGGCCTCGGGTTGGGCTGGTATGCGTTGCAGCGGCAATTCTGCTTCTTTCCGGGCCATTTGCGCATGCGAGTGCCTCGTGCATCGCCTCGCCTGAGTTGCAGGCCCGTCTGAAGGCTAAGCCCACCAGTGAGAGCTATGCCAGCCTGGGAAACTGGTTCGCCGACCAAAAGCGATTTGACTGCGCCGCCACCGCCTTTGCCTGGGCTTCCCGATTGCAGCCGAAGTCGGCTTCTCTTGCCTATCTATGGGGACTGAGTCTCTGTTCCGCCGGGCAGGACGATCGTGCTCTTGCGCCGCTGAATCAGGCAATACGGCTGGATGCAAACGATATTCGCCCCCACCTGGTTCTCGCCGCGGCCTTGGACCGGATGAAGAAGACAGCGGAAGGCGAGGGCGAATGGCGGGCGGCGCTGGCCATCGACCCAGAGTCCGCAACCGCTCTGGATTCCCTTTCCCAGCATTTTGTCGATCAGAAGGACTACTCTTCCGTGATCGCTCTGCTCGACAAGTCCGGCAAGGAGCGGGCACGAACACCGGTGCAAAGCCTGAACCTGGGAATCGCCTACGCTGGCAGGGTGCAGCTCGACAGGGCGGTCAACGTGCTCCGCGAAGGACTGAACGACAATCCGGATTCGCTGCCCATTGCCGATGAACTAGCGGTGGTGCTCATGCTCGCCGACCGCGACGAAGAAGCGTTTGCGGTGTTCGATCTTGCGCTTGGCAGACATCCTGACGACCAACCCACACAGATTCTCTACCTCCACACGCTTGTCTCGAGCCACTCCGAAAAAGCGCCCGAATTTGCCCACAAATTGCTCGCCGCCCATCCGGATCAGTGGGAGGTGCTTTACCTGAATGCCGTTTTGGAATCACGGGAAGCGGATTTCGCGGCAGCGCGCGTCCATCTTGACCGCTCCATCGCTCTTAATCCGAACTATTCCGAATCCCAGGCCGCATTGGGAAGTATTCTGGCCAAGCTCGACGACCTGCCGGGTGCCAGGCAGCACCTCGAGAAGGCCATTGCCCTCGGTGATGCCGACCCGGAGGTCCAATACGATCTGGGCAAAGTCCTGCAGCGGATGGGCGATACCGCACAAGCGCAGGAGAAGCTGCGCACGTATCAGCAGTTGAAGAAGGCGCGATCCGATACGACCCAGGCAGCTGGAAAGGCCGAAGTTGGCGACCAGGCCATGGCATCGGGGAATGCCGCGCAGGCCGCATCGCTCTATAAGGAAGCGCTTGAAACCGATCCCGATGAACCGCTTCTCTTTTATAAGTTATCCAGAGCGCTGGACAAGATGAAGGATTTCGCCGGCGAAAAAGCGGCACTCCAGCGGGCCATTCAATTGAACCCCAACCTTGCCGAAGCGCAGAACCAGATGGGCTACCTTGCCGATCGAGATGGCGACCTGGCACAGGCGGAGGGCTACTTCCGCGTCGCGGTGCGCGTTTCTCCTTCCTATGTCGTCGCATGGATCAACCTGGCGGCAACTTTGGCGAGCGAAGCCAAGTGGCAGGATGCAAAAGAGGCACTGGGCCACGCTCTCGAAATAGATCCAGACAATGCCCAGGCACGTCAGCTCTCGCGTGCGCTCGCGGACTCAAATCCAGGCCACTGAAGGCGCAATGTCGTCATGCAAGTCCATTACGACTACACTCAATCAGTAGAAGGTTGATCAAGCGAACTGGAGCAGTTGCTTGTGTTCGCAATCAGGAGAGGCACTTTTCTAAAATAATGCCGGCTACGCACCGATCATTCCGTCGCTGGTCGCGGCGGCGTTTCCTGGAAGCAGTGCCTTCATTTCTCGCTGCGGTCCTGCTGCGCCGCAGGGCAACAGCGCTCTCGCCGGAAGCAGCGAGCCTGCCGCCCTTTTCGCAATTCGTCGATGTAGCCCAGGCTGCCGGCCTGACCAAGGTCATGCCCTATGGCGAGGGTACGACGGCCACCTACCTCACCGAGATCATGGGCGGCGGCTGCGCCTTCATCGACTACGACAACGACGGTTGGATGGATGTCTTCATCCTCGGCGGGCGCCGCCTTGAGAGCATTCCCCCCGGCGCAAGCAACCGGCTCTACCACAACAATCGCAACGGCACATTCACAGACGTCACTGAAAAGGCTGGGCTCTTCGATGCCGGCTGGGCGGTGGGAGTTTGTGTGGGCGACTACAACAACGATGGATTTGAGGACCTTTTCCTCACGTATTTCGGACAGAACCGGCTTTATCGCAACAACGGCGACGGAACTTTTACCGACGTAACCGCTCAGGCCGGGTTGCTCTCGCCCACTATCCGCTTCGGCTCCGGATGCACCTTCATCGACTACAACCGCGACGGCTGGCTCGATCTGTTCGTCTCCAACTATGCCGACGTGGATATGGCCAAGATGCCCAAGCCTTCGCTGGAAAGGCCCAACTGCAACTTCGAAGGGGTTCCGGTCAACTGCGGCCCCAGCGGCCTCCCGCTGCCGAGCCATCTGCTCTACCGCAATAACGGGAATGGCACATTCACCGACGTGTCGAAGGAGTCCGGCGTGGGCGCCCTACGCGGCTCCTACGGCCTCACCGCTGCCGCCTTTGACGTAGATGAAGATGGCTGGCCAGACATTTACGTCGCCTGCGATACCACCCCCAGCCTGCTGCTGATGAACAACCACGACGGAACCTTTCGCGATGAAGCATTGTTGCGCGGAGTCGCAGTCTCCGACGACGGGAAGGAAATGGCGGGTATGGGGGTAGGCATCGGCGACTACGAGTGCAACGGCCGCCTCGACATTGTGCGCACGCATTACATGAATGAGCCCACTGGCCTCTACCGCAACCAGGGCAAAGGTGAATTCGAAGACGTAACGGCGCGTGCCGGCTTGATCCATGAAAGACGATTCGTCAGTTGGGGTGTAGGCCTGTTCGATCTCGACAACGACGGCTATCCGGACATCCTTCTTGTCACCGGGCAGGTCTACCCTGAGCTCGAAGCCGTAAATCCGAAATACCCGCGTCGCGGTCCGCGCATCCTGTTCCGCAACCTTGGCAACGGAACTTTCCTTCAGATTCCGGAAGCGAGCCAGCCCGCCCTCGACGCGCGCCACGTCAGCCGTGGATGCGCGTTTGGCGACTTCGACAACGACGGCGATCTGGACATCCTGATCATGAATCAGAACGAAGCGCCCTCTCTCCTGCGGAACGATGCTCCCCCCGGGAATCACTGGATCAAGGTCCGCCTCTATGGGACAAAGAGCAACCGCAGCGCTCTCGGCGCCCGTGTCACGATCCGCAGCGGAAACAAAACTCAGGCGCAGGAAGTCATGAGCCAGTCCAGCTATGTCTCCGCAAACGACCCGCGCCTTCACTTCGGGCTCGGCTCCACCGCGTCAGTCGACCTCGAAGTTCGATGGCCGATGGGCTCAATCGAAGTCCACAACAACGTACCTGCCGACATGCTGATCACTTTGCACGAAGGTTCTTCATCCATCAAGGCGGAGAAGCTCACTCCGGCCATTCAGCCTGTCGCCGGCCACAAGACGTAGACACTGAGTCTCTTCGAAGGCTTGCAGTATGAGGAGCAAGACCTGCCGTTAAGCTCTAAACTGCAGCCTCACATTTGCAGGCGATGCGGCCTGTTCCTCCAGGATGTGGATCTCGTTGGAACTCCGCAGCCAGTCAGCGGGAACATGGTAGTAGCGCTGCGATGGCGTATCGGGTGGGCTTGCCGCCTCACTCAGCCAATGTCGCCCGATCATTCGCCCGTTGACCCAGATCATTCCTTTGCCCAGGCCAACCGCGTCCAGGCGGAAAACTGCCGGAGCGGCGAGCAGAGACGCGGACGCATCGATCCGTGTCTTGTGCCACCGAAGAGGCCGCAAGCCGCTCTCCTCCTGCCACGAGATTGTTTCAGGATGAGCGGCCATCACGCGCTTTTCTCCCACAAGGCCCGGTCGCATCGTCCAATGCTGGAGCCGTGTGCCATTCAAAAGAACGCCTTCCCAGATGCCTTTGCGCTCGAAGTTCATTGGGCTGGCGATCTGCCAATCGCCTTTGATCATTCCAAGCGCAACCGCAAGGATATCCATACGGTGATCGCCGGCGGCCAGTGAAGGCAGGACAAAGGAGTGCCTGAAACCGTGCTCTTTGTTTTGTTCGCTGACGTTTGCCACGATGCGCAGGTGCGCAGGATCGTCGGGTGTAATGGCGCCGCGATCCTCCTGCAGTGGGAGTTTCGAAGAACCTGCGAGGATACTGTCAATGTATACGTAGAAAAAATCGCCGCCATAAGGAATAACGATCTCCTGCTGGCCCGATTGATTCACATGCAGCTCAGCGCTGTACCAGCAATAATCTGTTGAATCCTTTGTCAACGACAGTTGCTCCACCGGGTCCATCGCAATGGTGCCATTGTCTTTGCGGTCAGGGGGCAA
Organism: Acidobacteriaceae bacterium; assembly: GCA_003166055.1. Next base: position 7,894 of record PMWR01000181.1, on the reverse strand, counting down.
TGGCTCGTCCCAGACCTGCCAGACCGGCGCTTGCTCTTCATTCGCAGTGACTGATTTCCATTCTGAGGTGGAAAATGTCTTCGTGACTGTCTCGTACTCGTTGTCCAGGTCGAAGAGCACGTTCCCACTGCCGTCGAGCAGACGAACCTGCACGTTTGCCGTTTCGGCGGGCCTCCGATGTGAAGCAGCCGCATCGTAACCCTTTTGCACGAGTTGAAGCACGCCCGCGTTGCTTTGCCAGGTCACTGTTCGCTCAGCGTTTGCGACGTTTTCACTGCGCGCGCCTTCAAAAAGAATTGCGCTATGCTCCTGCATGAANNCAAAGTTGGTGCCGCCATGCCAGGGATAGTAGTTCCAGCCCGATCCTCCGCGGCTCACGAAGTCCAGAATAGCCGCTGCAATTCCGCGCGGGCTGCGGGCCGGAGCAATGCGACCGCCCCACACCTGGTACCATGCCGGATACAGTTCCGTCCAAAGCAGCGGCGTTCCAGGATGCGATTTGCGGACCGCGGCAATTCGCTCTGCGGGAATCGGAAACCCGTTTGACGTTTCAATCGCTCCTTGTGCGCCACCCTCGCAGGTGGTTGTGGGAACAGTGGCGAAGCCCACCTGGCGGGCGAGTTCCACGATCCATCGCAGATACTGCTGCCCATTTTCCCCGTAGCGCCTGGCGACGTTCGCGTACTCGTTCTCTACTTGCAAGAGAATGACGGGACCGCCGTTCGATGCCAGGCGAGGCAGAACAACCTCGGCCAGACGATGGAAATACTCCTCAACACGCGCCGTGTACGGCCGGTCCATTGTGCGAATTGTGATGCCAGGTTCATCGCGCAGGTAAGGCGGATAACCGCCGTAATTCCACTCGGCACAGATGTAAGGGCCAACGCGGAGAAACACAGAAAGCTCGTTCTGCTGGCAGAGATCGAGGAAGTGACCCAGGTCTCGCTCACCTGAGAAGTCAAAGACGCCTCGGCTCGTCTCATGAAAGTTCCAAAACACGTAAGTTGCAATCGTGTTCAGGCCCAGTGCCTTGCTGCGCTTCAGCACTATTGGCCACATGGCTCGCGTTGACCGCGGATAGTGCACTTCGCCGGAGGAGATCAAGAGCCGGCGACCTTTGAGTATTACGGAAGACTCGTCATATGTGACGGCTGCATCAGATGCAAATGCCTTTGTCGTGCCGTGTTGGCCGACTCCGAAGATGACCGCCGCGGCAGTACCCTTGAGAAAATCCCGTCTCTGAATCATCCTTCTCCCACTCATCGAAACGCTGCTCCAATCGACTGAGATCGAAACGACCGCAGGTCTCTGATTGCAGTAGGTCGAAAAGGTTATCACATTGTTCGCGCCGGACCCTTCGCACTGCGACTCAATTCAGACTGCCAATCGCGCAGTTTTCCAGTCCGACCAGCCTTTGTGCTAGGCTTCTTCATTGCTGGTCCCGTTACCTCAGCGTAAGCCTGTCGAGTTGCTCAAGTCTGCAGCGGCCAACCAACTTGAGACGCTGCGCGCGGGAGGGCGGCCCGATGGAGGACTGGCCCTTCAAATGAGAGGTATTCGGTTCAAAATGAGCTCTTTCATACGAATTACCGACTGTCAGGAGATTTGCCGATGAATACACTTGCAGAGATAGCGAGAAATTTGGGAGGTTCTCCCGTGAAAAAACGCGCGATCTCCAACCACGACGTCCTCAACGAGGCATTCAGCTACGCCAAGCCGAGCGCCTTCTCGCGTGGAATGAGGATCGATCTCAATGGCCTTGTCATTTTGCTTATCTCCGGAACTGCTTCCATTGATGAGCATGGGAACAGCGTGCATATCGGCGATTTCCGTGGCCAGATCCGCCGCACTTTCGCCAACATCACTGGACTTCTCGCAAGCGAAGGCTGTACCTGGCACGATATCGTGCGCACCAGTTGCTACCTGAGAGACATTGACCGGGACTACGAGGTCTTCAACGAAGAACGTAGTGCATTCTTTCGCGAGCAGGGCCTCGATCCCCTTCCTGCATCAACAGGCATCCAGGCCAAGCTGTGCCGGCCGGAACTGCTCGTCGAGATTGAAGCGATCGCCATGTTCCAGACTGGCGACGGCTCCAATGCCGACGGCGAGGCCGGAGAATCTCCTCATCCTCAGAATCAATAAGCACTGACGCGGCAATGAGAAAGTTTTTCGATTCGTGATGAATTTCTAGCCAAATCCGGGACATCCTCCGGCACTGACGGGGCGTCAGTGGAGGTTTGACATTTCAGGGAGTCAATCCAAGAAACTCCAGAACGTGAGCCGCCAAGCACGTGAGGAGGAATATTCGGATGGACGAGTATGAGAACTTAAGTCACACGAAATGGGACTGCAAGTACCCTGTGATTTTCGCAAATTCGGCAGAAAGACGCTCTACGAAAAGCTGTCGCAGCACCTGGGCGGACTAAAGTCTGGCATGAATCCAAGCCCGCGTCGCCGCTCCAGAGCGTTCCATCGCAATCGAAGACGGCCACACTGGGATTGCTGTCGAAAACCAGCCGATCGAACTCCCGGGGCCGTCCATTTGTGAATATCGATGTGTGTCGGTGTCAATCGTTCCTCAATGCGGGGGGAACTTCGCCCGCATATCATTCTCCTTCAAGATGGGGTGATTTTGCACATGAAGGTTTGATGAGAGGTGCACGAACTATTACAAACATTGAGTTTTGGGCGGGGTGATGAAGTTGATTCCTTGATGAACGAGGTTCGGTAAGAGACGCGCAGGCGGTTCGGACGGGTTGAAGACGCGGATAATCGATGGTGTGGACAGTGCACGCAATCTTCCGCTCATGAAGGGCTACACGGCGTATCTGCGCGTGGAAAAGGGGCTGCGCCCTCTTACCTGCGAGGCCTACGACGGCGACCTCAAGTCTTTCGCCGAATTCATTGAAGGCCGGCATGGTGTGCTGTTGACGGCGGCGCAACAGGATGTAGCTGCATTCCTTGAGCATCTGCGCGACCACGGGATCGAGTCGCGGTCGGTGGCGCGCAAGTTGAGCTGCCTGCGGGGTTTTTACAAATGGCTGCTGCTGGATCGCAGAATCCATCACGATCCGACCATCAATATCGAGTCGCCGAAGTCGTGGAAGGTGTTGCCGAAGTCGCTGGCCGAGCTGGAGGTGGCGGAGATGTTGGAGCGGAGCGGAATGGCCGCGCATCATCCACAGGCACGAGCTACGGCGCTGCGCGATCACGCGATTCTGGAACTGCTTTATGCGGGCGGGCTGCGAGTCTCCGAAGTGACGGCGCTTTCGACGGGCGATTTGGCGCTGGATGAGGGGCGCGCGCATGTGCGCGGCAAGGGTGACAAAGAACGCATTGTGCCGCTGGGGCGCTCCGCTGTCGATGCGCTGAACGAGTATCTGCGCGAGGGGCGGCCGCATTTGGCCCGCATTAATTCGGTACGCAGGGTGCATGTGCAGCGAGAGCAGGGCACAAGCCTGTTTCTCTCGTTGCGTGGGATGCCGTTGACGCGGCAGTGGGTGTGGCACCTGGTGAAGACGGCAAGCGGAACCGCCAGCCCGCACCAACTGCGGCACAGTTGCGCAACGCACATGGTGGAACATGGCGCGGACCTGCGCAGCGTGCAGCTGATTCTAGGCCACGCGGATATTTCAACGACGCAAATCTATACTCACCTGGCGCTGGGACGGCTGAAGGCGGTGCATCGCGAACATCATCCGCGCGCGACGCGGAGGCCGGAAGAGGCTGAGGCGCTTCAGGAGAAGAGCGCAGGGCTGCGTCTTGTGCCGCGTGCGGGTTCGCGCAAGGAAATCGCATGAGTGGGCTGGCCGCCGGCGTCGATGTGTCGCTGACCTCGCTGGTGCACGAGTATCTGACCATGCTGACCAACGAGCGCGGGGCATCGGTGCACACGCTGCGCGCGTATCAGCGGGAGTTGCATGGGTTTGCTGCGTTCATCGCGGAGCACTACGGCAAGAGCCAGAGCGTGGACCAGATTGAGCACACGCATATTCGCGCGTATCTGGGAACGCTGTATGAGCGCGGGCTTTCAAAGGCGTCGGCGGCGCGGGCGCTGGCGGCGATTCGAAGCTGGTTCAAGTGGCTGGCGCGCGCGGGAAAAGTGGAACAGAACGCGGCTTCACTCGTCGCGACACCGCGGCTGCCTAAGCATTTGCCGCGCGTGCCGTCGATTGAGCAGATGAATCGGGTGGTCGATTCGGTGAGCAAGGATGCGGCGAGCTGGCCGGCACGAGACAAGGCGATCCTGGAAATGCTGTACGGGTGCGGGATTCGAAATGCGGAGCTTACGGGGCTGAACCTGGACGACATTCATTGGGCTAACGAGGCGGTGCTGGTGCGCGGCAAAGGACAAAAGCAGCGATACGTGCCGTTGGGCGATGCCGCGGCGCAGGCGCTGCGGGCGTATCTTGCGGAGCGGTCGGCGCTGCTGGCCGCGGTGGGCGGGGATAAGCGAGCAGCGACGCCGGCGTTGTTTGTGAATCTGCAATTGCGTGGGCTGACGAAGGCGCGGAGCCAGGCGCGATTGACCACACGCAGCGTGGGGCGCATTGTGAAGCGTATCGCAGTCTTGCGCGGGCTTTCAGGAGATGTGCATCCGCATACGTTTCGGCATGCGTTTGGCACGCATCTGCTGGAAGAAGGAGCGGATCTGCGCGCGATTCAGGAGCTGCTGGGGCATGAACGGCTGTCGACGACGCAGCGGTATACACAGCTCACTACGTCGCAATTGACGGTGGTGTACGACCGGACGCATCCTCGGGCGCGGTAACAACTCTTCACATTTTAGTGGGCAGGATTATTTGCGCTTGTTTGCGGCAGCGCGCAGGGCTGCGTCGAGTTCACGGGTGAAGGCGGCGGCTATATTTCGTTTGAGCTTTGGCGTGAACAGGCCTTTGCGCTTGAGGTACTTCTCCATTTTCAGGATGGGGTCGTCGCCATCCCAGAGATGGCACTCGATGAGTGTGGCCGAATGGCGCATGCGCGCGTGGGTGATGGACTCGGTGGCTACGCGGTAGACGGCCACCACGTCATTGCCGTCGACGGGGATGACGGGGAAGTGGAATTCCCTGGTTTTGAGGGCAACGTCTTCGACCTCGGCGTGGACGGAGGCACTTTCAAACTTGCCGGGGTGGCGCAGGTGGGAGACGAAAATCATGGGCAGCCTGCGGGTGCGGGCGGCATGCATGGCCTCATGCCAGGCATCGTGGGATGCGGCATTTTCCGCGGCGAAGGCAACGACGATCTTGCCGTTCTTCTTTTTGCGGTTGGTTTCGGCGGCGGCGACGGCGCGTTTGAGGCTGAGCCGGCGGGTCTTGGCGGCGCGGGCGCTGAGGCAGGCAACGATCTTTTCAAGCGACGCGCCGCGAAGAAGGCTGGTGGTGCAATCGAAGTGGGAAGGGGCGATGGTGTCTTTCGGGCCAAGGTCGATGGCGACACCGACGACAGACGCTTCGTGGCCCAGCGCGCCGTAGATGGCGGTGTTGAAATCATTTGCTTGTAATAGGATGCGGGCGGATTCTTCAAGCATGCGGGACTTGAGCAGGTGGGAGTAGAGGGCGATCAGCTTGTCATTGGAGATGAGCGAGAATCCATTATGGACGGACGTTGATCCGGCCGTGGGCGCGGCATTTGTCCTGGTTTCAGGGGGCATCGGTTGTGGCGGCTCTCCAGTAATTGTGATTGTAAACGGGGATCGAGTGTTACCGACGTATTGGATTCGTATGCAATGCGGATTCCATGGAGAGGAGCGTGAAGCACCGCGACCGGTTGCCGGCTAGGTGGAGTAATCGGCGTTGATGTGGATGTACTGGACGGTGAGGTCGGTGGTCCAGAAGACGCAACTGCCTTGGCCCTGATGGAGTTGGATGTTGATGACGAACTCGGGCTGGGCGATGTAGGCATGGGCGCTGACCTCATCGAATTCAGGGGCGCGTCCGCCGTTGAGGCAGATGGGGATGTCGCCGAACCGGATGTCGATGCGGTTGGGGTCGATGGCCGCGCCGGAGTAGCCGATGGCGGCGACGAGGCGTCCCCAGTTGGGATCGGCGCCGGCCCACGCGGTCTTGACCAGCGGAGAGTGGGCGATGGCTTTGGCGATTTTGAGGGCGTCGGCGTCATCCTTCGCGCCGTCGATGCGGAGTTCGACGACGTGGGTGATGCCTTCACCGTCGGCAACGATCTGGCGGGCGAGCGAGGTGCAGACCTGGGTGAGGGCTATGGCGAATTCAGCATTGCCTGCGCCGACTGCCGCGCCGCTGGCTCCGGAGGCGAGCAGCAGGACCGTGTCGTTGGTGGAAGTGTCCCCGTCGACGGAGATGCGGTTGAAACTGACTTCGATGGATGCGCGGAGGTAGGTGTCGAGGACGGCGGGCGAGAGGTCCGCATCGGTGAGGATGTAGACCAGCATGGTGGCGTGCGGCACGAGCTGGGGATGGATCATGCCGGAGCCTTTGCAGAGGGCGGCGATGCGGACTTCTTTCCCACCGACTTCGAGGCAGGAGAAGGCGGTCTTCTCAACCGTGTCGGTGGTGAGGATGGCTTGCGCTACCTGTTGGAAGTGGTCGAATTCAGAGCCCAGCGATGCGGAGAGAGCAGGCAGCGCGGCGATGAGTTTTTCTGCCGGGAGCGGGACTCCGATGATGCCGGTGGAAGAGGGGAAAATCTGTTCGGCGGGGCAGGCAAAGACGCTTGCGGCGGCATCGCAGGTGGCGCGCGCGGCGGCGAGGCCGGCTTCTCCGGCGGCACAGTTGGCGTTGCCGGCATTGATGGCTACGACTCGGACAATGCTGCCGGTGGCGCAAAGATGCTGCTTGTCCAGGATGAGCGGGGCGGCGACGACGCGGTTGGCGGTGAATGCGGCGGCGGCGCTGGCGGGCTGATCGGCTACGATGAGGGCGAAGTCGGGGCGGCCGCTCTTTTTGAGTCCGGCAGTGGTGGCGCCGAAGCGGAAGCCGCGGGGGATGAGGAATTGGGAGGCCTGAGACATATCTTGAATGGGGACCAATCCATTTAATCTAGCAGGTTGGGGATTGATAGCTGGAGTTGGGATGACGAAGAGCGGCGCGGACAAGGCGGAGTTGGCTGGGCGCAAAGAGTTTCTGGAATTGCGGCATGTGAATGTGGCGCGCGGCGAGCGGGTGGTGCTGCACGACGTGAACCTGACGGTGCGCGCCGGGGAGCATGTGGCGATCCTGGGGCCGAACGGGTGCGGGAAGTCAACGCTGATTATGGCGATGACATGCCAGGTGTATCCCATTGTGCGATCAGGAATGTTGGTGCGGATCTTCGGGCGCGAGCGGTGGGATCTGACCGAGTTGCGAAGGCATTTTGGAGTGGTGGCGACTGGGCCGGCGGGTGAATTGCCGGGAGAACGGACGGCGGTGACCACCGGGCTGGACGCGGTGATCGCGGGTTTCTTTTCGGCGTCGACGTTATGGCCGAATTTACACGTGACTGCCGAGATGCGGGAGCGGGCGCGGGAAGCGCTGGAGCGGATGGAGGCCTGGCACCTGGCGGGGCAGATGGTGGGCCAGATGTCGGCAGGCGAGAAGCGGCGGATCATGATTGCGCGGGCGCTGGTGCACAGGCCGCGGCAATTGCTGCTGGACGAGCCCTCGAACGCGCTGGATTTGGCGGCGCAGCGCGAACTCCGCGAGACGCTGCGCAGGCTGGCGCAGGAGGGAACGGGGCTGGTGCTGGTGACGCACCACCTGGGCGATATTCTGCCGGAGATTGAGCGCGTGATCCTGATGAGGGGCGGGCGGATTGTGGGGGACGGGCCGCGCGAGGAGCTGCTTACAGAGGCGCGGTTGAGTGAGCTGTTCCGCGCGCCGGTGCGGATTGGGCGGGATGAGGAGTGGCTGCATAGTTGGTGAAAAACAGGGATTAG
>PMWR01000017.1 GCA_003166055.1 Acidobacteriaceae bacterium | reverse complement strand
GAGATGCTGGTGCAGCATCTGCTAACCGAACGCATCTTTCGCCGCATTTTCAAGAGTTCTGAATTTACGCGAAGGAATGTTATTGCAATTGAGATTGAAAGGGTCATCGATTCGCTCACCGGTCGGTACTTTAGCCGCGATGCGTTCCTCGAGCCGCTTGATCGGTATTACAAGGCGATTGAGGAGACGGCGTCAATTCTGAACAACTACTCGGAGAAGCAAGGATTTCTCAATACCATTTACGAGCAGTTTTTCAAGGCCGTAAATCCGAAACAGGCGGACACGCACGGCATTGTCTACACCCCACAGCCGATTGTTGACTTCATGGTGCGGAGCGTGGANNTACATCGCCAGCATGAACATCGAGCATGCGTATCTTGATGCGGTCGGGAAATACGAGCCCTTCGAGGGGATTTGCCTCGTAGATACGTTTGACCTCGCGGAGCCCAAGCAGGCAGGCTTCGAGTTTATGACTGAAGGAAACACGGAGCGCATTCGCAAGCAGAAGAAAGCACCGATCTTTGTGGTGATTGGGAACCCGCCGTACAACATGGGGCAGGTGAATGAGAATGACGAGAACAAGAATCGCAAGTACAAGCACATGGATGCGCGAGTGCGGGAGACGTATACCAAAGCGTCCAAGGCCACCTTGCGCAACAAACTGAGCGACCCCTACGTGAAGGCGTTCCGGCTGGCCAGCGACCGCATCCGGGCTGGCGGTGTTGTCGCCTTCGTGAGCAACGACAGTTTTGTGGATCATATTGCTTTCGATGGGATGCGGAAATGCCTCATACAGGATTTCGACAAGATTTACGTACTCGACCTTGGCGGCAATGTGCGGAAGAATCCGAAGCTGTCGGGCACTACGCATAATGTCTTCGGGATTCAGGTGGGTGTGGCGATCACGATCTTGGTAAAGAAGACAGATCACCAGACTGGAGAGAAAGGACAGATCTATTATGCCACGGTTGGTGAAGATTGGAAAAAGCAGGAAAAGTACAGCCAACTCAGTACTTGGGCTCAATTGCAGGGCGTGAATTGGCACGTTCTCGTACCTGACAGCAAGGGTACCTGGTTAACAGATGGCCAGCAGGGTAATTGGGATTCCTTATTGCTGGTAGGAGATAGGCAAGCAAAGAGAGAGGAGAACACGCTTGCTTTGTTTCGGAGTTTCAGTCTCGGAGTAGTGTCCGCGCGCGATAGCTATTTGTTCAACTTTTCGCACGGGCGGCTCGTTAAAGGAGTGAAAAAGTTTGTTAGCGCATATGGTGAGGCACTCGCGAAGTTCAAAGCAGCCAGATCTGGCACTTCGGCGCAATCATTTGTTGACGTGGTGGACCAGAGAATCAAGTGGAGCCGACAGACCAAGCGCCTATTACATGAGAAGGAAACGACGGAGTACCATGAGTGTTTCGTCAGGGCTTCTCTTTACCGACCGTACACCTCAAACTTCTACTATTTCGACGATTTCTGGAACGAGGAGCGTTACCAACAGCCCCGCATTTTCCCTGCTCCTGCGGTCGAGGAAGAGAATCGGGCCATTTGCTGTAGCGGCGTTGGTAGTAGCAAGCCGTTTCAAAGCCTTGTTGTAAACAGAATAATTTCATTTGATTTTCTCGAAAAGACCCAATGCTTCCCGTATTACACCTACGACAAAGACGGCACGAATCGTCGGGAGAACATTACCGATTGGGCGCTTGCGGAGTTTCGAGCGCACTATGGCGATAAGAAGATTTCCAAGTGGGATATTTTTCACTACACATACGGGCTGTTGCATCATCCGGAGTACCGGACGAAGTATGCGGCGAATCTGAAGCGGGAGTTGCCACGGATTCCGATGGCTCCTGAATTTCGACGGTTTGCGGAGATTGGCGCGGCGCTGATGAAGCTGCACATCGAATATGAAAAGCAGGCGGAGTATCCGCTGGAGCGGAGGGAGACGGGCAGACTGAATTGGCGCGTGGAGAAGATGGCGCTGTCGAAGGATAAATCGCAGTTGCGGTATAACGAATTTCTGACGTTGAGCGGGATTCCGGCGGAGGCGTATGAGTATCGGCTGGGGAACCGGAGCGCGCTGGAGTGGGTGGTGGACCAGTACCGGGCTTCGACCGATGCGCGGTCGGGGATTGTGAACGATCCGAACCGGGAGGATGATCCGGANNCGGCTGGTGGGGCAGGTGGTGACGGTGAGCGTGGAGACGGTGCGTCTGGTGCGGGAGCTGGCAGGGTTGGGGATTGATCAGGTTTGAGCGCGGCTTTCGCCGCGTACACGGGCGTTGATATTTTGGGTGGTTTTGTTGCGGCCCCCTTCGACTACGCTCAGGGCAGGCTATTGAAGTCAGGCCCTGATACAAAGCGCGTCTATGGCAAGGTGTTTCGACGGGCGACGAAAAGCAAAAGCAGGTCCTTCACTTCGTTCAGGATGACAATCTGTTTTTTAGCTGCTGTGGAGTGCATGCTTTCCCAGGTCCCAAATGCGGGACCTGGGGCACCCAGTTTTACGCGCAATACAGACCATTTTCGCGCAACAATAAAGCGAATCGCGCCATTTAATGTTGCGCGATTTGTCTATAGTTGCGCGAAAGGCGATGCGCGCGGCCTCCAAAGCCCATATTTCTTCCAATCGTGATGATCCTCTTCTCCACAGCAGCGTCGACGGG
>PMWR01000138.1 GCA_003166055.1 Acidobacteriaceae bacterium | reverse complement strand
GTAGGGCTTTAGCCCCTGCGGAACGTTTTTGGGTCGCCAAAAACGAAAACTCACCCTATTTCCGCAGCCTCTCTTGCCCCTGCCGGGCGCTCTAAGCGTACGGAAGGCCGCCAAATCCACGCCGTCATTCGACGCCCTCCAACCCTCCCGGAGGGAGAGGCTGACAATAGCCACGGGTGGAACCCGTGGAAAGCCGCAGCGGACGCAATCCGGGGAACGCCCGCACCCGCGCGCCCGCGTCCCGTAGGGCCGCGACGAATCCCGTCGTCGCGCCGGCCCGTCGAAGGTACAGCCGGTCTCCAGACCGGCCGTAGCGCGGGCGTCCACGCCCGCAACGCCTCTGCCCTCTCAAAGCAAATGAGTGTGCTAGAATTCGTCGCAAACCTGATTCTTCACTCCCCGGACACAGATGCTCAGGTATAGGAGACCAGGCATGCGTTTTATGCGCCCATTTTTGGTCGCGATAGCGATCCTAGCGGTAGCTAATGCGTTCTCATCCGGACAAGCCGGTGATGAAGCAAAGAGAATCTATAACTCCTCTCAGGATTCTGTATTCCTCGTCTACCTCAATGACAGCAGCGGTGCCCCCAGCGCGCTCGGGAGTGCGTTCCTCGTCGCCCCTCGACTTCTGGTTACGAATGCCCACGTTGCCGATGCCGGAAGCCCCGTACTCGCTGTGGGCCCTGTCCGCATTCCGCTCAAGATCCTTCGCACCGACGAAAAAAATGATCTGGCATTACTGTCCGTAGACGTTGACCTGACCTCAAAACCTCTACCACTCGCATCAGCAGCGGTATCGCCTGGCGAACAAGTTTTCGCGATTGGAAATCCAGAGGGGCTGGAGAAAACAATTAGTCAGGGCATTGTCTCTGGATTGCGGAAGAGGGGAGACCGGGATCTATTACAGGTCACAAGTCCTATTTCTCATGGGTCCTCAGGAGGCCCTATCCTCAACACAAAAGGCGAGGTGGTAGGGGTAGCAGTCGGGGCGCTGGAAGACGGTCAAAATCTGAACTTCGCGGTCCCAGTTGCTTACGTCAGAGCGATCCTCGAGCAGAAAGCCAACGCTGCTACTGCATCGAACGTGGATGGAAGCTTGAATGACGCAAAGGAAATATTCAGTAAAAGGGCCCAGGCGGAATACTCTGATGATCCGTCATCGGAATACCAACAGCAAACGAGAAAGCTCCGCGATTTGATGGAAACAATTGTGGTTTCCACCAGCAGGGATGACGCGCTAACCGAAATGGCTTGCCTAGGTACTAAGGCTACCGAACTAAGCGACGCCGGAATCAAAGCCGCGAGAAAACTGGCAAGCGAAAAGCCCTCCCCCGAACATCGCGTTCTGTTGTCCTATGTACTCTATGACCGCGCAAGCGATGAAAGCATGAAATCCCAATTCGCACAAAAAGACAGTGAAATCCAATTGCAAGCGAATGCGGCTCACGAGAAATACTTATCCGAGGCGAGTCGTGAGGCAGCCGATTCCGCTAGGACGGCAAAGGGACAAGGGCTCCTAATTGCTGATTTTGTGCTCGGTAACGCTAAAAGAGACCGCGAAGAATATCCGGAGGCTATCTCCCTGCATTCTCTCGTAGCAGGTGGAAGTCCAACATTATGTGGCAATGATCTTGCCAAGCTGGCAATTAGTGATCTGATCTATGAAAACGACAGCGCAAAACGACCCGATGATGCCGAGAAATGGTTCAGACGCTACGCTAGCCTCTATGGGCCAGAATCTTATGAATGGGATTCCGAAGGCGACCGAAGAGCCTCTGCTAACGACCTCGCAACTGCCGCTGGCGCTTACGAGAAAGCCGCGGCGGGCAGCAGTTATTACGGATACGATTACTGCTATGCAGCAAGAGCAAGCTTTCTCCAGCCGACCACGAATGAAGACGGTGTCTTGAACGACGGAAGAAAGTGCGTGGAGGCCTCGGTTAAGGCCACAAAAGAAAACGAGCACTACTTCAAGGACACAATACCATTTGTTTACAGAATAATGGCATCCGTGCTCGACGGAAGAGGGGTTTACCAGCCGGCATTGGAATACATCAAAGAGTCGGTTGCCGCCGACCCAGAGGATCCTTTCGCACTGGACACCGAAGCGAAGATATTTGCCGATCTCGAACGAAATTCCGAATGCATCGCAGCAGCGAAATCTGCCGTCAGCGTATCTGATGGAAAATATCCCTGGATGAACTTTCGCCTAGGATACTGCTATTTTGCAATGGAAGATTACAGCCGCGCTGCATCCGCATTCCGCCTTGCTGCCGAGGGCGATAAGAACGATGCGGTCTCCGCGTTCAACCTCGGACTGAGCCTATCGCGGCAGGGGTTTGAGACCGACGCAAACCATTGGTTCCGCGAGGCGTTAGGCAGAAGGCCCGACGATGAGCTCCGTGCCAAAATCCTGAGTGCGCTCAAGTAGCCAAGCGGACTCACGCAGCCGGTCGGCGGGTGGCCCCGGTCCCGGTGAGATCTCCAGTCCACGCTGATGGTGCCCCCGAGCCTGCCCTGAGCTTGCCGAAGGGTCGCTCGCTTTTGGGGACCGGGGATGGAAGCCAGGCCGACCATTCATTCTGGTATCGGGAGCCGCGCACAGACTCACCTATTTGCGAAGCGCAGATGGACGGCTGGATCGGCGAGTGAGCCGCCTGCCCTGTCACCCCGCCGCTAGATCGAACGAGATCCCCCATGCTTGCGCTGGCCCCCCGGTGCTTCCGTTCACCCCACCCGTAGCGCATAGCGTATATACAGATCGTATTTACGTTCCATATGCTACCTCTCAGGAATCGCCGGCCGAGAATTAACCCCCCCAAAAAACTCCTCGCAGTTTTGCCGATAATTAACTCCAGAAGGCGCACCATAGGAAATGAGAGGACCCGCCCATGATCCGCGCCCCGACGCCAAGTTTTTTCTTGAGCCGTCCAGGCAAGCTCCCACCGTCCGCCGGCAGTCAAGAATCGGACCCGGCAGCCGGGAGCAACNNGCCCAACAAAACAAACAAGTTACAGGCACCCCAAAATCGCAAACCCGACGAAACCCGGCAATTCTCGGAAACAATTCCGCCTCATTCAGCCCGAAAACCCCGGATCCAGGAGCCACAAGCGACCAAGCAAAGCCAAAGCTGAAGTCGGCAAGCCGGCAGTTGTCCACCATTCCCGCTCGCCGGCGCACAGTCCACTTCGCACGCTCACAATTCCCTGTCCAAAATAATTGCCTTCTGTTTGCCGATTATTTCGCGGGTTTGTAGATAATAGTCAATAGAAGCTCAGCACCAGAAGTCTCAGCACCCTTCCAGAAGTTCAAGACGTTCTGGGAAGCACCCTAACTCCTTTATTTGCATATATCTGCAAATAACGCCTTTGCCTGCCACAGATACAGCGAAGGCCACCCCGTAACCCCATGAAAAACAAGGTACTTATTTGCAGAGATGGGGGGGGAGGGGGTATCCCTCATTCACAGTCATCAGCCAACCAACCCAACCCGGGAGCCACAACAGCCCCCACGCACCCCCCCGAAGCTGACAGCTGAGAGCCCGGACCCAGTCCCTTAGTCCCTAGTCCCTCAGTCCCTGGTCCTTGCCTTTTTCGTCGCAATCGCCAGCTTCGCCGGTGTCAACTCCACGCCGTCCCAGCCTTCCTTGAACGCCTCAATCCGAATCTCGCCGGGGCGCTTGGTCGCCTGCACAATCACCTGCGCCAATCCATTGAACAGCGAGCGGTGCGGCTCCTTATCGCTCTCCTGGCAGTTCGGGTCGCCGTTCCCCACGCCGATCAGCGCTCCCTCGCCCGTCACCTTGAACCCAATGAAGTTCGACGCCGTAGGAACCGCGCGTCCTTCCTTGTCCAGCGCCTCCACAGTAAGGATNNACCTTCTGCGACCCAGCGCTGACGCCATTGACGAAGAGTTCCACCTCGTCCAGGTTCGAGTACACCCAAACCGGAATGACGTCGCCTTCCTTCCCCTCAAAGTTCCAGTGCGGAAACAGGTGCAGCGATGGTTCCTTCCTCCACCACGCCTTGTAGTAGTAGAAGGTGTCCTTCGGAAACCCGCACATGTCCACGATCCCGAACTGCGAGTTGATCGACGGCCATCCATAAGGCGTCGGCTCTCCGCGATAGTCGAAACCGGTCCACGCAAATCCGCCCGCTTCCCACTCCCGCGTCCCGTAAAATTTCCACCACTCCTCCGCCGTTTCGCCCCAGCGAACCACGCCGTCGTAGTCGTTCACCCAGTTCCGCAGCGGGTCCGTCACGTACGCTCCGCGCGTAGAGATGGCGCTCGACGTCTCCGACCCATAGATCGGCCGCTTGGGATGCTCCGCGTGGAACTTGTCCGGCCGGTCCAGCCCGTAGTTGAACCCGATGACGTCCAGCGCGTCCGACACGCCCTTCTCGTTATCCCCGTTGACGGCAGCCGACACGACCCGCGTCGGGTCCAGCTCGTGGCATCGCTCCACCATAGCAGCGCCGATCCGCGCTCCCTGCTCCGCCATCGGCTCCTGCAACTCCCACTCCTCGTTCCCAATCGACCACAGGATGATCGACGGCGAGTTGCGATAGCGCTTGACCATNNATCATCATGCCCATCCGGTCGCAAGCCTCCACCCACTCCGGCGTAGGCATGTTGTGCGAAGTCCGCACCGCATTGCACCCCATCTCCCGCAGCACCCCCAGCCTGAACCACTGCAGCCTGTCCGGCAGCGCCGCCCCCACCCCCGCATGATCCTGGTGGTTGCAAGTCCCCTGTATCTTCAGCGGCTTGCCATTCAGGAAAAACCCCTTGTCGGCATCGAACACCGCGGTTCGCACGCCAAAGCTCACCCGCTCGGCATCCCGCACTTTACCTCCGGACTTGACAGTGACGATCGCCGAGTAGAGATTCGGCGTTTCGACCGACCACAGCGCGGCATCTGGAATCGTGAACTCCGCAGTAAATGGGCTCGATTCGTCGGGCTGAAGGGTTGTTGATCGATCCGTTCCGGCGGATCCTGACACAGGCCTTCCCGCGGGATCGATAATCCGCCACTCGACATCTACCGGCTCCGGCGTCTTGGCCTCGTTCACAACAACGGTGCCGAGACGAAGCCTGGCAGTAGTGCCGCTCAGCTCTGGGCGAACATAACTCTCCCACTTGCCCAGATGCAGCGCGTCTGTCTTGGTCAGCCAGACATGCCGGTAGATCCCCCCTCCCTCATAGAACCAGCCGTCTCCAAAGCTCGCGTCGACGCGCGCCACGATATAGTTCTTCGCGCCATAGGTCAGAAAGTTGGTCAGGTCGAAGCGAAACGGCGCGTAGCCATTGTCATTGCGCCCTATAAAGCATCCGTTCACGAAGATCAGCACACTGCGAAAGGCTCCGTCGAACTCGACCGATATCCGCCGGCCCGCGTCGCTCGCGGGAATATCGAAGGACCGCCGGTACCACCCCACGCTGGTCTCCGGATACCGCCTCCCGAGCGGCTTGTAGCCGTGCGACTGCAGCGCCTCATCGTGTACAAACGGCAACTCCACCGCCCAATCGTGCGGCAGGTTGAGCTTGCGCCACTTCGAATCATCGAACTTGGCCTTCGCGAACTCGAAATCGCCGGTCTTAGCGAAATCCCCCTGTCCATAGCCAAACCGTAGGTCCCGGGCTGGGTCGGCATCGTCGCCAAACAGAAATTTCCAATCAAAATCGAAGAGAAGGTGTTCTCGTGGGGCCACCGCCGCCGCAGTTTCAGCCGGATTTGCACCTGGGGAGGCTGCCAGCAGAGCTGCCGCGCGCCCCCAGGCTGAACGGGCAATCAGAGAAGATGCGGAAAGTGCGACTCCGGAGGAAAGCAGGTTGCGACGAGAGATGCCAGGCATAAATATCCTTCTTCGAAATGGGACCTCGCCACGCACGGCGCGAGACCGTGCATTGCGGGCAATGCAGAACTATAAACCAGCCGGCGACGGAAAGTAAACGGTTTCATGAATTCCGCCAGCAAGTGTCTTCACTGTCCCCGCAAGGCTTCTTACCCCGAAGGGGTTAAGCGCTTCATTATGTTAAATTCAAGAAGACATACCACTCCGCGGAGAGATGGCCGA
>PMWR01000242.1 GCA_003166055.1 Acidobacteriaceae bacterium | reverse complement strand
TGCATCGCCATCCGCTCCATGCTCGCCACCGGCGGCAAAGGTTACGTGCAAGCCGGCGCAGGCATCGTAGCCGACTCGGTCCCCGAGCTCGAATACCAGGAGTCCATCAACAAAGCCCAAGCCGTAATCCGCGCCATCCAGCGCGCCCGCGAACTGTAAGACGCAGATGAGAGATTGCAGATGGCTGTAGGCCGTAGCCGCCTATTCGCTGCCAAAGTTGGAGGCTATTCGGCTGGCCGTATCGCTAGCGCGTCCATGCCTCAATTCTCCAAAAAGGAGAACCGGATAGCCGTGCTGCTCCGGCGAGGAAGATCACGCCAAACACAAAAACTCCTGCCGCGACCGGCCATCGGCCCTCTGCCACATCCATGCATACATCAAGCAATTGAATGAGTCCGACGAGAACCATCATGTTTCCGAGGGCGCGCCTGGCTCCAATCAGCAGGAGCGCCACAAGCATGAATGCGATCGCCAGGTTGCGAGCGACCAGGTATCCCGCATAAATATGCACAGCGCCGTTGATCTCATCGTGGGGTGAAACAAGCATGGCCGGTTGCACCAGTGCGACAACTGCACCCATGGCGGTGAGGCCAGCGCCAAGAATCACAACGACGCGCAGCCACCAGGCGATGGATTGATTTGTACGGGCAACCGGTGTCGCAATTGGGTCCCTTGCGCCGTTCCATTCTGACATTACGGACCTCCGCCAGCATGCCAGAAGGATCGGCTGCCAGTTGAACTCAATACGGGAGAGTCTGCTTCACAGTTCCTTGATTTTCATTCCGCGCCAAATATCTTGCGGAAGAAGCTGCCAATCTTGCTGAAAAATCCGGGTTTCTTCTTCACCGCGGGCGGAGTAGCCTGCGGATTCGCAGCCGTGGTGGCAGCCGCCGGGACATCTGTCTTCGCAGCCTCAGCAGTCTGCGGCGCACGCTCCGCACTGTTGTAAGTCAGCGTCTCTGTTGTCTGCGCAGGAGTGCCGCGCACACCGGAAGCGCTGGCAGCCGGAGCAGGCAGCGGCGCCAGCCCCTCGCTCTGTGCCAACGGAAACTCATTGCTCTGCGCAGGCACCGGCGGCGGACAGCCGCACGGCTCTTTCTCCTGGTCCACCACCGCCTCCAGGCTGCCGTGCTGAAACATCACCCGCTGCCCCGGCTGCACGCGGTACGCACCACCCTCAAACACGCTTGAAACCAGTACATACGACACGTTCACGCCTGCGTTATCCACGCAGGTATCGCCCTGCGCGCCCAGACGCACCTTCACCTCCGCCGCGCCGGGACCGCCGATGAGGATGCGAAAATCCGGCGTGAGCAGGATGTCTGAATTGTGCACCGACGCGAAGCTCATCTCAACGGCGCCATGATCCATGGCCATCAGCAGGCCGGGCACTTCGCCGGTGGGCACGCTGGAGTCCGACGCCAGCTTGACCGTAGTCGAAGCGCACACGCGCAGCATGCCCCGATGCGGCAGCGTGACCTGAGTGGTTTCCGTTCCCGACGTCACCGACCCGCTGGCGGCGATGATAGCCTTCCCGTTCGTAACCTCCATCGAGCCCGTCACCTTGGCCGCGGCATCTGGATTCTTGTTGTTCAAGGGGACAACCGCAATCGGACCGGATTCGGAGGTGAGTGTCTGTGCCGCTGGAGCAGCCGGAGACTGCGCCCCAGGCGACGCTTGGGCCGCCGAAGCCGCCTGTGCGCAAAGTGCCGACGCCTCACAGAAAGCCACAAACAAAAGCAGCAATCCTCTGAGGGCGGTTTGCCGCGCCTGTCTCCCGACCCGCCGTCCGACTCGTCTTCGCATTCCTGCCAGCTCTTGCATTGCGGCTACATTTCCAAAAAATTGCGAATCATCTGCCGGCCACCCTCGGTCAGCACGCTCTCAGGGTGAAACTGCACGCCCTCGACGGGCAGCGTGCGGTGGCGCAGCCCCATAATCACGGAGCCAATCTTGCCCCCAGCCCCGTTCTCCGAGGTCCGCGCCGTGACCATCAATTCTCCGGGCAGCGATTTCTCCTGAACAATTAGCGAGTGGTAGCGTGTGCAGGTCAGCGGCGTCGGCAGCCCTGCAAAGATTCCCTTGCCGTCGTGCTCCACGCGGCTCGTCTTGCCGTGCATCAGGTGGTCGGCACGCACCACATCGCCGCCAAACGCCTCGCCGATGGCCTGGTGCCCAAGGCAAACGCCCAGAATCGGCGTCTTCCCAGCCATGTGCCGAATCAGCGGAACCAGAATCCCCGCCTCGCCCGGCGTACACGGCCCCGGCGACAGCAGAATGCGCTCCGGCTTCAGCGTCTCCACCTCCTCCACCGTCAGCTCGTCATTGCGATACACCTCGACCTTCGCCCCCAGCTCCCCCAGGTACTGGACCAGGTTGTAGGTAAACGAATCGTAGTTGTCGAGGACAAAGACCATGCTCTCCAGTGTAGATGAATTCTCACGGAGTGCGCAGTGCGGGCCTCAACCGAGGGAGCAGTGGCATTCATGCCCTTAAAACATGCTCCCCAATCGACCGGCCTTCAGGGCCGGCCACATGCCGCCCGTGTTGCACGCCCCGCCCCAATCTGCAAAACTGGCCTTGGTCAAAAAACAATGGTCCTTCACTTTCTGATTCAAGGCCGGGTGCAAGGCGTAGGCTTCCGCTGGTATGTCCACCGCGAGGCCAGCGAGCTCGATCTGCGCGGCTGGGTCCGCAACACCGAAGACGGCGACGTCGAAGTGGTGGCCCACGGCGAGGAGGCCGACCTCGCCGAGCTCCGCGCCAGCCTCCGCCAAGGCCCCCGCGGCAGCCGCGTCGACCGCCTGATCGAGCACTACCTCGACGAAAAAGAAGCCGAAGGCCTCAGCTCGTTCCGAATCGAAGGAGCGTGGTAAAAGCAGGGAACACGGATCAGAAACAACCCACGGTAGCCTTGAGTTCATCGGATTCTGACGGGAGGGCGTCCGCCCTATTCCGAGTCCCTCAGTCCCTNNTCCCTTGTTCCCTGATCCCTGCTTCTATAATTGACGTATGCCCGAAGCAAGCAAGCCAATCAACGTTGAAGCATTGAAGGAGTTGGTGCGCACGGTGCCCGACTTTCCCAAACCCGGAATCCTGTTTTACGACATCACCACCGTGCTCAAAGACAAAACCGGCTTTGCGCAACTGATTGACGCGCTGGCGGCGCACTACATCGCCCTCAAAATCGATCTCGTCCTCGGCATCGAGGCCCGCGGATTCATCTTTGGCCCTGCACTGGCCTATCGCCTCAACGCCGGATTCGTCCCGGTGCGCAAGCCGCGCAAATTGCCCGCTCCCGTGGCCCGCGTGACCTATGACCTCGAATACGGAACTGACACCTTAGAAATTCACCTGGATGCCATTCAGCCCGGCCAGCGCGTGGTGCTGGTGGACGACCTACTCGCCACCGGCGGCACCATGGAAGCCACCGTCAAGCTGGTGAAGCAGTTGGGCGGAGAGATCGCCGGCCTGGCCTTTGCCATCGAGCTCGATTTCCTCAAAGGCCGCGAACGCTTCCCCGAATACGACATCTTCAGCCTGCTTCACTACGACGAATAATGAAACCTCAGAGGCTGCGCCTGCACATTGAAGTGCAGCCTCCGTATACATCGGAATTGAATTCCATTCGCGCCTCGAAAACAGAAGAAGAGTTCAGGCGCAGACAGTCTCCCNNAAGTACATATCCGAGCGCTTCTCCATCTTTGAGATCGCTCCCTGGTTCACCTGAAGCAATTCCGCGAGGCGATTCTGAGTCATGAGCCGCGCTTTCCGCACTTCTGCCAGCGGTAGTCTGCCAATCTCTTTATCAACCTTGCTCTCGATCCGCGCTTCGTGCGCGGGCGACAAAGTGCGCCGGATATCCTTCCACTTGTTAGCCATGGTCAACCCCCAATCTCTGCCAAATGCTTCTCGTAAATCTTCTCTGCGAGCGGAATGAACGTGGTGTACCAATCGGCATCACCGGTCTTGTCTCCGCCTAAAATCAAATAGCCTACTCGCTGCGGATCAAATACAAATAGGATTCGCAGCGGTTTACCCTCATGTTGAACGCGTAACTCCTTGAGATTCTTGATTCTGGACCCCTTAAGCGTATCTGCATGCGGCCTCCCAAGAGCTGGTCCTACCCTCTCAAGCAAATCAACCGAAAAATTGACACTCTCGACCTCGTTCTCGTCCAGGCCCCGATACCAGGCGACGAACTCATCGCTGGTTTCAATCTCCCACCGCTTATAAATATCCATAAAATGCAAGTACTCCTATGGACCCATTATGTATCCTAAGTGATATTCCGTCAAGTTCATATTTTAAGCCGAATCAACACCGTGCAAACGCCCTTACAACCTCTCTTCCGGCGCCACTTCCGCCAGCTCCGCCTGCCCCTCGCCCGCCGCAGCCTCCTGAAACATCTGCGCATCCGCAAACCGGTATCCCACGTAAACATCCGTCAGCAGGTACACCGGATTCGAAGCATCGTCTTCAATCTTCTTGCGCAACTGCCGGACGAACGTGCGCAGGTATTCCACTTCTTCGCGGCAATCCGCCCCCCACACCGCCGTCAGCAGCTTCGAATAGGTCACCACGCGCCCCGCGCGGCTCATCAGGCAATGCAATATGTCAAACTCCTTGCGGGTCACGTGCACCGCCTGGCCGCGCTTGGTCACGGTGCGGCGTACCGGTTCAAGGCGAATTTCTCCAATCTCAATCGGCGCGTCCTCGGCGCGGATCGGCGCTTTCACGCGCCGCACTGCCGCCCGTATGCGCGCAATCAGCTCCCGCGTGCTGAACGGCTTGGTGACATAATCGTCCGCACCCAGGTCCAGCGCCTCCACCTTTTCGTTTTCCTGGTCGCGTACCGTCAGCATCAGAATCGGCAGCCGCGAAGCAAACGTGCGAATCCGGCGCAGCGTCTCAATGCCGCCAATGCCCGGCATGTTCACATCCAGCAACACAGCGTCGTATACGCCGCCACGCAGCAGCTGCAGCGCCTCTTCGCCGCGCGAGGCCTCGGCTACCTGAAAGCCCAGCTCGGCCAGCGGAGGCTTCAGCGCCCGGCGAATAGCCGCTTCGTCGTCGACCACAAGAATGCGAATGGAAGGCTGAATCATCACGTGCTCCTCTTCTGCATGGGGGCTGGAATTGCCGCAAAGAAGGTTGTCCCCTCCATCTCATCGCTCGTGACCCAGACATAGCCGCCATGAATCAGCGCCACACGCTTGGCCACCGAAAGACCGATCCCGGTGCCCGCGGCACGGTTGGAGTAGGTAGTAGATCGATAATACCGGTCGAAAATGCGCTCCCTGTCAGCCATCGGAATCACCGGGCCGTAGCTGTGCACTGAAAAAATCGCCTCCGCATTCACATGGGCCACGCGGATCGTGATGGCGGTGCCGAATACCGAATACTTGCATGCGTTGTCGATGTACTGCGTCAGCAGCATCACCATCAACTGCCGGTCGCAACAGATCACCAGGTTCTCATCGTGCATCTGAAACGATACCTTCATGCTTGCCAGCCGATCCTTCAGGCTGGCCAATACCTCGTCGATCATCGGACCCACACCCACGGGCGTCGCATGAATCTTCACCTCGCCTGCATCCAGGCGCGCCGTGGTCAGCAGCCGCGTGGTCAGATCGCCCAACAGCCCGGCCTGCTCGTCAATCAGCGCCACCAGTTCCGCCTGCCCCGCCGACAGGTGGCCCATCTCACCCAGGCCCGTAGATGCCGCGCGAATCGCCGTCAGCGGCGTCTTGTAGGCGTGCGCCAGGCTGTCCAGCACCGTCGAGCGCAACTGCTCGGTCCGCCGCTCCGTCTCGATACGGCTCTCGTTGGCAAATGCTCGGTACCGGTCAAAGGTGATCGCAATCAGCGAGGCGATCGCGTTGTTCGTCAACGGAGTCGTTTCGCCGCGCACCACCAGGCTTCCAACGGGCACCGTCCCCAGCCGGACAACACGCTTCCCCAGCCCCGTTTCAGGGTTGTCGTCCGAAGTTCCAAAGTAGTAGACGTTTTGCGCCAGCTCCTGCGGGTCCTCATGCCACATCCCGGCCTGGTACACCTCGTGCAGGTCCGCATCGAACACCACAACCGCTTCCAGTTGGAAGATCTCGTGCACCAGCTCCGCCAGTTGCGGTCCCGGTTCCACGTGCAGGTTCATCTGCAGCGTCCGCCGCGTGAACTCGTACAAGTCGTTCATCTGCTCGCCGCGCGACTCGGCCTCCCGCGCGTGTTCCGTCACCCGCGCGGACAGCCGGCTCACCGTGAGCGCCACGAGAACAAATACCACCAGGATGACCGTGTTGGCCGGGTCTGCCGCCAGGTTGGCATGAAAATCCCGCGTGGTGAAGTAGCTCTGCGCCAACACCGCCGACAGCGACACAATAACCGCCTGCCAGAATCCGTAAACCTGCGCAATCGGAATCACGATCAGCAGGTAAAGCAGCACGGAAACCGGGAGCAGCCACCCCAGCCAATGCGTCACCGCAGCCGTCAGAAAAATGGCCACGATTCCCAGCGCACACTCCAGTGCGAACAGAAGCACGCGCAACCCGGAGCCGCGTCCGCGCCGCGCGCCAAACATGAATCGGACTGGAGTATAGGTTGCCGACAATCAGCTACTCACCATTTCCTTGCCCTGAGGCTGCTTCACTGTTCCAGAATCGCGGCAGCGCTTCAGCGCCTGAGGTATGTTCCTGCGGTGCCTGATCAAAAATCAGACCCTTTTCAGCGAGCTGTTAAACCGCCCCGCCGCCCAGAAGAGCCGCAATCCGGTACGCTGTCTTGTTTTTCGTTTCTTCTAGGGCCTTGGTCAGGTAGGTATTACCAGGGAATCAAGAGATCTTTGTAATCATCATATGTTTTTTATGGCCGGTTTGCATTACTAAAAGTTGACCCGCCGCAGCCGGAGTGCGCGGTGTCACCCTGCAGTTTCTTCACTGGGGGAGCGTCGGCCAGCCACCCGGTGGCGCGTTCGAAGCAAATGATTCACAATCTCTGAAAACCCACTTTCGGGAAACCACCCGTAAGTTTCCCCAGGCGGCACCGTTCATGTTGGATGTTCAATTCGGCCAGGCAAGCGATTTCGGCAAGGTTCGCACCAACAATGAGGATGCGATGGGATCGTTCATTCCCGCCTCGCGCCAGCAGGCCCGCTCCCACGGCTATCTCTTCGCCGTAGCCGACGGCGTAGGCGGCATGGATCTTGGTGAAGTCGCCTCCGCCACAGCCATCTCAGTCATCACCGAGGAGTTCGGCAAAGCCCAGTCCGGCACCATGCTCATCAGCCTCCTGCCGCGCCTCATCCAGCACGCCAACGCCGCCGTCCACGATTGCACCCTGGCCCCCCAATATCGCGGCCGTCGAATGGCCACCACGGTGGTTGCCTGCGCTCTCCGCCACGACCAGGCCATCGTTTCCCATGTGGGCGACTCCCGCTGCTATTTAGTCCGCCACCGCAGGGCCACGCAAATCACTCAGGACCACACCTGGGTCAATGAGCAGCGCAAGATGGGCCTGATATCTACGGCAGAAATGGCGGACTCCGATTCCCGCCACGTCCTCATCCGCTCGCTGGGGCCGGAGATGTTTGTCTCCCCGGATACCACCGCGCTCACCCTCCAGCCCGGAGACGTGCTGGTGCTCTCCACCGACGGCCTCCACGACGAGATGGGCGAGACTGCCATCGCCGAAATCGTCTCACAGAACAAGGACATCGCCGAGATCGCCCGCGAACTGGTAGCCCGCGCCGTCGAGCAAGACGGCAACGACAACACCACCGCCCAGGTCATCCGCATCCGCTCAGTAGAGCAAGTCGGCATGTACCGCGGCCGCCCCTACCGCCTGCCGTCTTAAGCTGATGCACCAAATATCTAATTATGCACCATTTCAGAAATTGGTGCAGATTTAGAATTTAGTGTAATATTGAAGCATGAGGACAAATGTCACACTCGACGACGACGTGCATCAGCTGGCTTCGATTTACGCCAGCGCGAAGGGGATCACCTTGGGCGCTGCGATCAGCGAACTGATCCGCAAGGCGGAAGCGACGCCCCAGCCGCCACCGGATATTCGCAGGTCGGCCAGCGGTCTTGCCATGTTTCCACCTACCGGCAGGGTGCTTACTGCGCAGATGGTAAAAGAGGCCGAGAGTGAGTTCGATTAAGCCGCGTTACCTGCTTGACCTCAACGCGCTGATTGCTTTTGGAGACCCTGACCACGAGCACCATCAGGCCATACAAAAGTGGTTTATATCGTCAGGGAATGCAGACTGGGGAGTCTGTCCGCTCACGGAGGCAGGCTTCGTTCGTGTAACAACGAATCCAAACTACCAGCCTGCGTCCCGCACCATCCAGCAGGCCACCGCAGTTCTCGCCGACTTTGCGACTCACCCCGGCTACCGCTACTGGCCCATCGCCGACAAATGGGCCGCGCTCACCGCGCCGTTCTTCGCACGGCTGCTTGGACATCAGCAAGTGACCGACGCCTACCTGCTCGGCCTTGCCGTGAAGGAGAAAGGCATTCTCGTCACCTTCGACAAGGGAATCCGCTACCTTGCCGGCGCTGAATTCAGCCAAAACCTTCTGGTTCTTGGGCTTCCATAATCCATTTACTGTGAATCAACTCCCATGTACTCCTCCGGCGAAATCCATGTAAATCTCGTTGGAGCCTCGCCGCGCAGCCGGCGTGCATTCCTGTAGGCGGCAAACGCAAACCCCACCACCAGGATCACCACGCCCACGCACCAAATCAAGCCATAGTAGGCGACTTCCCTCCACATCAATAGCCAGCCTAGAAACAACCCGAATACGCACCCGATTCCTGCCGAAACTGCTGTCACATAAAGCCGAAATAGCGCGAAGGTGAAGCGCCGAACCACCTTCTGATGAAGCCAGGCTATCCCTGTAGCCACAGCAGCCGTCGCAAGTACTCCCACGATCAAATAAGTCCACCCGAATCCCTCAATCAGCCTTGGAGAATGGAAGGACTGTAAGTCTCCGTTCTTCGTAATGAAGGCCGCAGCCGCGAGCCCAAGTCCCGCCAGGGTCATCCAGCCAATCGTGCACGGCCCGCACACGGCACACCACAATGCCGCGCTCAATGCATATCGACGAATCGGCGGTACCACGGCGCACACCACGAACACTACCGCTCCAAGCAGCAGGAATGCGAAGATGGTCAGGCCGAACAGAAGAGGCAGCATTTCTACATTCTTGGCCGAAACGGTGCCAGGGTCAATGGCTTGCCGCAACACCGAATTCTCCCCTTCCTTTACACAACCCTTTCATTTCTCCCGCCAATTCCCGGTACAGTGGAAGACAGACCCCTTCCGGAGCACGCCGCACAATGAGTTTTTTCGACAGCTTGGAGACCGGTTCACAGGTCGATTCCTACCGCATCGACGCGCCGGTCGCCCGCAGCGGCATGGCCTCCATCTACCGCGCCACCGACCTGCGCGACAATCGCGTCGTCGCGCTCAAAATTCCCCACCCTGACCTCGAGGCCGATCCGCTGCTCTTCGACCGCTTTCAGCGCGAGTCGGAGATCGGCGAAAAACTCAACCACCCTAAGATCATGCGCGTCTTTGGCGGCGACAAACGTTCCCGCGTCTACATGGTCATGGAGTGGTGCGACGGCCGCCTCCTGCGCCAGATTCTGGCCGAGGGAAGAATTCCCCAGGAACNNAACATCATGGTCGACGCCGACGACAACATCAAGCTCATCGATTTCGGCATCGCCGGCGATACCGCAGCGCGACGCCTAACCTACGCCAACTTCACCGCAACCCTCGGCACGCCCGACTACATCTCTCCCGAGCAGGTCAAAGGCAAACGCGGCGACGCCCGCTCCGACATTTACTCCCTGGGCGT
>PMWR01000532.1:4484-5206 GCA_003166055.1 Acidobacteriaceae bacterium | reverse complement strand
GAGACAGGCTGGACGATGGAGATCATCTCCGGGCTGGAAGAAGGACGGCTGATTCACCGCGGGGTGATGGGAAGCGAGCAGGGCGTGGGCGGCCGCGTGCTGCTGGTGGACCTGGGCGGGGGAAGCTGCGAGATTACGCTCTCTGAAAAGAAGCGCATCAAGGAAACCATCAGCGTGCCGCTGGGCGCGGTGCGGCTGACTGAGGAGTTTCTGCCCGTGGACCCGGCGCCGGCGGATGGCCTGGGCCGCATGCGGCGATGGATAGCGCGCGAGCTGAGAAGGGCGCATAGGCGGATTCAGCCGGCAGGTACGACGACCGTGATCGCCACGTCGGGGACGGCGGCGGCGCTGAGCGATGCGGTGGGAAGCAAGTCGGCAAGTCAGCGAGTCAGCAAGTCAGCGGGGCAGCGAGTTGGCAAGTTGGCTGGGGTAGTGGGTACTCGGGATGTCAGGAAGCTGGCTACAAAGCTGGCGAAGCTATCCTTGCCAGACCGCGAGGCTGTGCCGGGAATCGGGCCGCGGAGGGCGGAGATTATTGTGGCCGGGGCTGAGGTATTTGCGGAACTGCTGGAGAGCTTTGGGATGGCGGGGTTTCGCTACTCGCCGCTGGGATTGCGTGACGGAATCCTGGCGCAGATGCTCGCAGAGCAGGACGCGCGGGCCACGGTCCACAAGGAGTTTGAGCACGAACGGTGGGAGAGCGTGCTGGCGACGGCGCGGCG
>PMWR01000532.1:0-4445 GCA_003166055.1 Acidobacteriaceae bacterium | reverse complement strand
CGGCTGGCGGTGGCGCTCAATCAGGACCGCGCCAGCGACGTGCTGCGGGTGACGGCGCGGGTCTATCCCAAGCGGGTTTACCTGGAGCTGCAGCCGGGACGGACGGGTGCGGAGTTGGAGCTTTGGTCGCTGCGCAAGGAGGCGGCCTACTTCCGCGAGGTCTTCGGGCGGGAGCTTTTTCCGGCGCTGGCATAGATGGAGCGGGCCATGCGTGGGTCGATGAGCCAACGCAACAGAGGCGGATGGTGGTCCAGGTCGACGCGGGCGATGGTGCCTTTGCGCATGCGTATGGAGGCGCCGCCGTTGCCGGTGATGAGGCGTCCAAGAAACTGAAAACAATTTGGATTGTGGCCGACCATCAAGACACCGTCGCGGTCGGCGTACTTGGCGAGAAGCTGCTGGAAATCGGCGTAGCTGGCGTCGAGATCGAGAGCGGGGCTGATCTCGACTTTGGCCTCGTAGCCCATCTCGGTACCCACAAACTGGGCGGTCTGCAGGGCGCGCTTGAGCGGGCTGGAGACGATGACGTCGACCTGCACCTTGAAGGCGTTGAGGACGCGCGCCATCAGCATGCACTGTTCTTTTCCCTCTTTGATGAGGCCGCGCTTGCCGTCGAGGGCGGGGTTGCCGCGTCGGAGTCCGGCGTTGGCGTGGCGCATGAGATAGAGGTTCATAAGGGATGGGTCCGGCGAATTGAAGGCGGGTCGCGTAAGCTCCTGAGGGTTTGATGTTAACACGTTTGTAACATTTTCAGGGACGCCAAACCGGGTGTGTGGAGCGGTTACGGCAAATTGAAGGGCTTGACGGCCCAGAGTTCGCTGACCAGCAGGCCGGCCAGGCGGGGACGGCGCTCGATGAGAGTGAAGCCGGCGGAGCGGAGAGCGGTGGGGTGGTCGGGAAGTGTGCGGACAGTAAGGCCAGTGAGTTGGCGAAAGGCGCGGTAGAGCAAAGCAATGAGGGGACGGGCGACCAGGCGGCCATACCAGTTGGGCGGGATGGCGAATTCGGAGACGATCCAGAGGGCTGTGGGGCTGAGGGTGGAGCGAAGACGGGTTGCGACGGATTGGATTTCATCGGTGGTGAGGCAGTCGAGGAAAAAGTGGGTGACGACGAGATCATAGGGTGAGCCCGCGGCGGGGTGCCACTGGCGGGCGTCGGCGAGATGGGTGCGGACGCGGGCGGCGTGTGGACCGGCGTTTTCGTTCAGAGCCCGGAGCATCGAGGAACTGGCGTCGACCGCGTCGATGTGGATGTGCGGGTTGGCGCGGAGCAGGCGGGCGGCGAAGCGGCCGTCGCCGTCGCCAAGAACCAGTGCGTGCCTGCACGATGCGGCCCTGGCGAGAAAGGCAAAGCGGCACCAGGCCAGACAGGGGCCGAACGTGAGCCGCTCCATCCAGCGATAAGGGCCGGCGAGGCGGTTGAAATT
Source organism: Acidobacteriaceae bacterium (assembly GCA_003166055.1). The sequence continues at coordinate 3,019 of PMWR01000532.1, read as the reverse complement.
CGGAGTTCCCACAGACGGGTCATTGTTTGTCGGGCGAAATTCCGGCGGCAGGCTCATTGCACGAAGAGGAAGAGCGGGATTGGTGTGAGCAATACGAGGTCCGCGGCGACGCGGAGGGCGAGCGGGGTGAGGCGGCTGCGCCGGCGATCGAGCAGCGCGAGCAGAAATGCGCTGAGGGCGCCGGCCAGAAGCAGCGCGGCGGCGCGCGTGTGTGTTGACGAGAGGAAAGCCGAGGCAAGAAGGCCGGTAAGGGTGAGCGCGAGGGCCGGTTTCCAGATAGCGGAGCGAGAGAGGGATTGGCCGCGGGATTCCCAATATTCAATTGCGTGGCAGTTGAGCCAGGCAAGCAGCGCGAAGAAGACTGTGAGGACGACAAGCGGCCAAACCACCAATGCCGGCGAGATGGTGGCGCGGCTCAACGCCGGGAGGGCGCAAGCGGCTGTGAAGAGCAGGCCGACCAGCATTTCCTTGGATATGAATGGCCTTCGGAACACGGCTGCGATCGGCATGTCTTCGCGGCTGGTGTGCACGCGCGTGAAGTAGACAAAGGCCGCGGCGGCAAGGACGGAGTTGCGCTCACGCGCGTCCATGGGCATGAAGGAAAAAACGATGAAAGCGGCGGCGCAACCGGCGGCGACCGCAACTGGAATGAAGATGCGGCGATGACGCCAATGGAAACGATGCCGCAGCCGCAGGCGGCTATACTGCGCAGTTCGCAGGCCGGAATGCGCGTCGAGCAGACGGTCGCCGATGTAGACGGCCCATGTGGCCAGCACAAGCAGGATGGGAACCCAGGCGGGGAGAGAGACTCCGGCGGACCAGGCGAAGGCCAGCGTCCAGACGGCTGCAACCGTCGGGGCGTCGAGGCTGGCGAGATGCCAGTGACGCAAAACGGGCGGCGCATCTAGAACGCGACGGGTCGGGCTCGCGGTCCCCGATGCGCGGGCGGAGCGCATGCTTTCGATGCGCACCATCGAATTGGCGAGAGTTTGCGGCACTTATCCCATAGTAGGGGATGCGTGAGCGGGCGCGCGGTTGCCGAATGCGTCAGAGGCGGCTATACCATGCCGTAGTCTTGGAGGTTTCTCATCGCAATCCAATCGAATCGGACCTTCTTTTGCCGATGAATCAGCAGAGGACTTCCGGTGTTCGTCTCGACTCTTGCCCATAGACACAAGGCTCAAGTTCGCATGTTCGCCCTGCTTCTACCGCTCCTGGCGCCCTCCGCCGCGCTTGCCGGCGGACCCAAATACGTGGCGGGAGTCAGCTTCTTCAATCCCGGCGTCCTCGGCCAACCGGTTCACTGGGCCGGCGGGAAGCTCAACTACTACGTCGATCAAGGCCCGCTGAATGCGACCGTCACCAACCGGCAGGCCACCGACCTGGTCGACGCGGCCGCGGCTCTCTGGTCAGCCGTTCCAACCGCGGGCGTCACGCTCACCGACATGGGCCCGCTCAATGAAGACGTCGGCGGCTCCAACATCGCCGCAACCAACGGCCAAATCACCGCGCCCGCCGACGTCACCCCCTCCGCAACAAACTACCCGCTCGGCATCGTCTATGACGCCGACGGTTCGGCGATCGACGCAATCTTCGGCGCCGGCGCCAGCGACCCCACAAGCTGTGAGAACAACGGCGTCTGGTTCTGGCTCGACAACATCAATCCCGACGCCACCTTCGCCCACGGCATCATCCTGCTCAACGGCCTCTGCGCCACAAACCCCAACCTTCTCGCCACCATGAGCTTCGAACTGGCGCGCGCCTTCGGCCGCATTCTTGGCCTTGATTATTCGCAGGTCAATCCCGGCGCAATTCAGAACGACGAACCTGGCGGCGTTGCCGGCTGGCCCATCATGCAGCCATTGGGCGCTTCCTGCGGGCCGTCCGGCGGCATTTGTCTCGACAACCCCGCGCAACCGGCCTTCGACGACATCGCTGCCCTCAACCGCATCTATCCCATCACCGCCGCAAATCGGACCGCCTTCCCCACCAAGCAACTCACTGCCGCCAATACCGTCTCCATCAAGGGTGACCTCACCTTCCGCAGCGGCTACGGCATGCAAGGCGTCAACGTAGTGGCCCGCCCGCTCGACGCCAGCGGCAACCCGCTCTACCAGTACACCGTCACCTTCGTCTCCGGCGGCTACTTCAACGGCAACCACGGCAACCCCATCACCGGCTTCGACGACGCAAACGGAAACCTGCTCAGCAGATGGGGTTCCGACGATCCGGATCTGCAAGGCTACTTCGACCTGAGCGGCATGCCGCTTCCCCCCGGCGTCACCACGGCCAATTACCAGGTCACTTTCGAGGCCATCAATCCCCTTTACATCCTCAGCGACTCGGTCGGCCCCTATATCGACGGCCAGGTCACGCCGTCGGGCACGCTTGCCGCAATCTCTGTTCCCAATATGTCCGCCGGCAGCGCGCAAACTCTCACCATCAACGTCGCCGATTCCGCCACGGGCAATTCCGACGACGCTATCGGCACACAGTCCACCCCGCGTATGCTGGCCCCCAGCGGCCTCTGGTGCGGGCGCATCAGCCAGGTCGGACAGGCCGACTGGTTTACTTTCCCTGTGCGCGGCAACCGCATCTTCACCATCGTTACCCAGGCGCTGGGCCAAACCGGCATACCCACCGAATCCAAGGCCATACCCGTCATCGGCATCTGGGACGCCTTTGACCCCATCGGCGCGCCCGCCGTCGGCGACGCTCCCGGCATGAACGGCCTGGCCACCGGCGAAACCTGGCTCCGCGTCACGACCAGTGGCGATGACATCGTCCGCATCGGCATCGCCGACCAGCGCGGCGACGGCCGCCCCGACTACCCCTACAACGGCTGGGTCCTCTACGCCGACACCGTCGCCCCCCTGCGCCTGCCTGCCGCGGGCGGCGCGATCGTCATTCATGGCATGGGCTTTCGCCTCGCCGACACGGTGCTGGTGGGTGGCCAGCCCGCCCAGGTCACCAGCATCTCGCCCAACGAAATCACTGCCATCGCTCCCCCTGCCGGAGC
>PMWR01000096.1 GCA_003166055.1 Acidobacteriaceae bacterium | reverse complement strand
TCCTCATATCGCCACGATTCCGTGAAGTCGAGCTGCTGCCCGTAAAAGTCGACGGACCTGTCTATATCCGCTACGAACAGCACGGGCCTCGCGTACCATTTATTGCTCATGACGCTTTGTTCTCCGTTTGCCTTGAATTCGACGTTCCGCCAACGGCGAGACCTAAGAATAATTTCGGGAAATTGGTTTGCGCAAGCGGCGCAGGATTCAGGAGTGGGGTTGCGGCTGGTTGGTTGCCTGATCGGCAATTACCTTTCGGTAAACGGCATTTCCGTGGCGGAATTTGATTTTCGCTTTTCGACCGGAATGCTGAAGTCATCGGTACGGAGCGGCTGCAGGCCCAACCGCCTATAATCAGCGTGTTGTGCATACATTTTTCTCATCACGTCTTGGTCGGGTCGCGCGGGTAGCCAGCGTTGCGGCACTTAGCTTCGCAATCACCTTTTTCTTCCTGGTTTATGGATCGACAAGCACACACGCTCAGGCGGCGGGGAACGGCTCTGCTGCGACTGGGGCAGCAGCAGCGGGCAAGGGCCGAATCCTGCTGGTCCTCCCGTTTGACAACCGCAGCGGCCAGCCTAGCCTGGAGTGGATTCGCGAGGCCGCGCCGGAGATTCTNNGAGGGTTTTCATCCTTCGCGCGCCACCGCGCTCAAGCTGGCCCAGACGCTGGATGCCGATCAGATTGTGGTGGGCAGCTATCTCACCGACGGCACGGGCATTGTAGCCGAGGCCCAGTTGGTGGACGTGCCGCATCTGCGCATGAGCGCGCCGGTGACCGCGCGCGGCGAAATGAAGGACCTGATTGCCGTCTTCAGTTCGCTGGCTTGGAAGCTGACGCGGGAACTCGATCCCAGCTTCAGCGTGGCCGAGGAGACCTTTGTGGCCGCGGGCGCGGGCCTGCGCCTGGACGCCTTCGAGCAGTACATCCGGGGCATTTCGGAGTCCGACCAGGCGGAGCGGCTGCGCCATTTGAATCATGCGGTGGCGGAGAGCCCCGACTACGGCGCGGCGTGGATGGCGTTGGGGCGCGAGGACTACAACGGGCAGCAATATGAGCAGGCCGCGGCGGCCTTCGCCAAAGTGGGCGGCGGCGATCCCGAGTCCATGGGACCGGACGTGTTGGAGGCGGGCTTCTACCGCGGGCTTTCGCTGATGTTTTCAGGCGATTATCCCCAGGCCGAGCAGTCGTTTGGGGCCATCGCACGCGTTCTGCCGCTGGCCGAGGTGGTGAATAACCAGGGAGTTGCGGTGAGCCGGCAGGGTCACGACGGAATCGCGCTGTTCCGTCAGGCCGTAGCCGCCGACCCCGATGCACCCGATTATCACTTCAACCTCGCGGTCAGTTTGAAGCGCCACGGGCAGGCCGCCGAGGCGATGGCGGAGCTGGCGCAATGCCTCAAGCTGCGGCCAAACGACAGCGAGGCGCAGTCGCTGGAGGCCGCATGGAAAGGGCCGGTTCCCGGACAGGCCGCGCAAGCGAATGCGAGTCTGGCCGCCGAGCCGAAAGCCGATCCGCTGGAGAGGATTGTGCGCAACTTCGATGCCGTTGCTTTCCGCCAGGCGGCGCAGATGCTTGACCAGATGGAGGCGTCGCGGCTGGCCGCGCTCACGCCCCACCAGCGAGCCGAAAAGCTGGCTGGCCAGGCGACCGACTATCTGAATCNNGAGGAGCATGTGGGGTTAGCCGAGGTGCGTGAGCGGACCGGCAACGCTGACGCCGCACGGAAAGAGGCGCATGCTGCTTTGGAACTGGCACCCACGGCGGATGCGTATCTGGTGCTGGGGCGCCTGGATTTTGCCGGCGGCCATCTCGCCGAGGCAAACAAAGAGGTGGGCTCAGCTCTCAAGCTGGATGCGACCAGCCGCGCGGCTCTCGAGCTGCGTCGCCAGATCGAGGCCAGGGAAGGGCAGAAGAAGTAGGGCCGGAAGGCAGGCCCTGAAGGAGCAAGTCATGATGCAGCGCGTTCGCATGTTGGGGCTGCCGGTTGGATTGTTTTGTGCCGCAGGTCTGATCGTTGCAGCTCTCGCTCCACAGGTGCAGGCTGAGCAACCGATTGTAGACAAGCTGGTTTTGAATGACACCATTCANNCAGGCGCTGCTGGTTGAAATGAATACGCCGGGCGGCATGCTGGACTCGATGCGCGCGATGATCGGCGCGATTCTGAACTCGCGCGTTCCGGTGATTGTGTATGTGGGTCCGGCGGGGGCGCGAGCTGGGTCGGCGGGCTTCTATCTGCTGGAGTCGGCGGATGTCGCGGCCATGGCTCCGGGCACGAATGCGGGCGCGGCCCACGTTGTTTCGGAGCTCGGCAAGATCGACGATACCGAGATGCAGAAAATTGAGAACGACGCCGAGGCGCTTTTGCGCTCCTATGTGAGCAAGCGCGGACGTAATGCGGAGGCCGCGGCTGCCGCGGCCGCATCGTCGCGCTCCTACACGGCCGAAGAGGCGCTCGATCAGCACCTGATCGACGTGATCGCCAACAACGATGCCGCGCTGCTGGCCTC
>PMWR01000127.1 GCA_003166055.1 Acidobacteriaceae bacterium | reverse complement strand
TGGCGAGGCTCCAGGGAGACTCAGCTCCGGCAGTTCGCGTGAAGCAATTCAAGCAAGCGTGCCCATTTGACCAGCCATTGCTGTCCTCAGAGCGGTAAAAACTGTGAATGCTGAGTCGTCGTCCAATATTGGATTTCGTTTGTCCCGTCTGCGCGGCGCAGCCTCGGGAAGAATGCGAGTTGAGGACCGGCGCTCCCCGCTTTGAGCCGCACGTTGAACGCAAGTGGATTGCCGGAGATCACAACCCGGAGCAACCGCTCGACAGGCCGCGCCTCGCCAAAAAGCCGCCACAACATCAGGGGGCGAAAGCTCCTGACTCACCCAATAGCGCGAAGCTTCGATTTCTTCCGGTAGAAGCAGGGAAGCCGCGCCGCAATGTCTCGTGCGGCAATCTCCATCCCGATCGGTGAAAGCGCTTTTCTGACGGCTTCTTCATCCTATCGAAATCTATTTGCTTCAATGAACTCAATTATGCGCACTGATTGTGGCATGTTAGAAGGCGACTGACCTTCGTGTCCTACGGAAACAAGGTCCAGAACAAGTGCACCGTTCTATGTGCACAATTGTAGGGTGCAGATGTATCAGCAGATAAGTAACGAGCGAGTGGTTCCCTGATTTTACGGCGCATATCCACACTTATTTCAAACAGCGGAGCCGCCTCGGGCTGAATCCTCCGTGGCCAACTAATATCGCATTCGCACTTAACCTATAAGCATGTCGGACCCTTTCATCAGGCACCGGATTACTAAGCAAAGATGAAACCTTATTTACCTTCTGATGACTTCACTCTATCCCGTATCTCATGAATTGACAGTCGCATCTACGTGCGGTATATTTCGGCAACTTGTTCCCGATCGATTTTTCCGACTTCCCCGTCGGGCGAGATTGTGATCTGAGGAGATTGCCGGCATGATGACTGGATCGTTCACGCGGACGTTGAGGGTTGCTGCTTTCACGCTTTCTTGCCTTCTCATTGCCGGCTTTTTGGCTGGTTGCGGCGGCAGTTCCAAGCCTGTCAGCATTACCGTGACATCGTCCGCGTCCACGGTCGATCCGACCGATACCGCGACGATGACGGCCACTGTCGTGAACGATAAGGGCGCTGACGGAGTGACGTGGACCATAAGCGGCGGCGGAACGCTGTCGAACACCACCACCACGGGCGCAACGTTCACCGCGCCCGCCGCTTCGGCATCTTCGCTCAGCGTGACCGTCACTGCCACCTCGGTCGCTGACACCAGCAAGACCGCGTCCGTAACCATCGCTGTGCCGGCCGCGCCCTCCATTACTACCAGCACGCTCCCGCAGGCCGCGGTGGGAACGCAGTTCTCCGAATCGCTGACCGTCTCGGGCGGTGTCTCTCCTTATACATGGACTGTTAGCAGCGGCACCCTGCCGTCGTGCCTGACGCTCACTCCCGCGGGGGTTCTCTCCGGCACGCCCACCGCTGCCTGCGCGGGAACATACAACGTGACCTTCAAAGTTACCGATTCCGGAGCACCGACGCCTCTTACGGCTACTGAGGCACTTACCATCACCATCAACGGGGCGCAGGCCATTGTGCTGCCAGCGCCGGCATCTCTGCCCGCGGGCGTGTTCAATACGGCCTACACCGGCTCAGTAGGAGCAACGGGAGGTGCGGGCGCGCTGACGTACACCTTGACTGGCTCACTGCCTACGGGTCTCACGCTCAACGCAAGCAGCGGCGCCATCACTGGAACTCCCACTGCAACAGGAACATTTACGTTCACCATTCAGGCAGCGGACGCGTTTGGCGACTCGGCTTCCCAGGCTTATTCGATCACGGTCACGTATCCGACGCTGTCGATCACCACCACTTCGCTGGCTGCGGGCCTCTACAACACCACCTACAGCCCGGTAACTCTTGCGGCAACGGGCGGATCAGAATCCAGTGCCAACCTCACCTGGACATGGGCCGCGGCCAGCGGATCGTCGCTCCCAGCCGGCTTGAGCCTTTCCACGGCGGGCGTGATTTCCGGCAAGCCGACGGCGGCAGGCTCCTTCTCGGTCGTCATCACCGTTGCTGACTCGGTTTCCAAGACCAACGCTTCGGTAACGCTGCCGATCGCCATTACCTATCCCACGCTTTCGATCACCACCAGTTCCCTGCCCAACGGCGTGCTCAATGCGGCTTATCCGAGCACCACTCTGGCAGCGACGGGCGGCTCCGGTTCCAGCGCCAATGACTCCTGGACGTGGGCGGCGGCAAGCGGATCGTCCCTGCCCGCTGGTTTGAACCTTTCGACAGCAGGCGTGATTTCAGGCACCCCGACCGCGGGAGGCTCCTTCTCCGTGGTCGTCACGGTTGCCGACTCGGTGTCAAAGACCAACGCAACGGCCACGCTGCCGATTACCATCACCTATCCCACGCTCACCATCTCGACCGCGTCGCTGCCTAACGGAACCCTGAACGCGACCTACTCACCCGTCACGCTGGCGGCCACTGGCGGATCGGACTCGACCGCGAATTATTCGTGGACCTGGGCTGCGGCCAGCGGTTCGTCGCTGCCGGCAGGATTGAATCTTTCCACGGCGGGCGTTATCTCCGGCACGCCGACGGCGGGAGGTTCTTTCTCCGTGATCATCACGGTTGCCGACTCGGTCTCCAAGACCAACGCAACGGCGACGCTGCCTATTACCATCACCTATCCCACGCTCACCATCACCACCAGTTCGCTGCCCAATGGGATCCTCAATACGGCCTACTCCCCAGTGACGCTGGCGGCCACAGGCGGATCGGACTCGACCGCCAACTACTCGTGGACCTGGGCTGCGGCCGCCAGTTCTTCCCTGCCCCCCGGCATGAGCCTTTCGACCGCCGGCGTGCTCTCCGGAACGCCGACGTCGGGTGGCTCCTACTCCGTGGTGATCACGGTTGCCGACTCCGTTTCCAAGACCAGTGCGCAGGCAACGCTGCCGTTTAATATCGGCTTTACCACGCTCGTCATCAGCACCAATTCGCTGCCGGCCGGCCTCTATAACACCACCTATGGCCCGGTAACCCTGGCTGGAACGGGTGGATCGGGCAACAGCGCGAACTACACCTGGACATGGGCCGCCGCTCCAACATCTTCGCTTCCCGCGGGCCTGAGCCTTTCGTCCGCTGGCGTCATCTCCGGCAAGCCTACCGCGACAGGCTCATTCTCAGTGGTCGTCACCCTGGCCGATTCGGTCTCCAAGACCAATACGACCGCGACTCTCTCGATCAGTGTCACCTATGCCGCGCTGTCCATCACCACCGCGTCGCCGCTGCCCAGCGGCGTCATCAACGCGACTTATACGCCGGTGACCTTAGCCGCGACAGGCGGATCGGGCTCCAGTGCAAACTACTCCTGGACCTGGGCCGCGGCATCGGGATCATCGCTGCCCGCAGGCTTGAGCCTTTCGACCGCGGGCGTAATCTCCGGCAAGCCGACCGCGGCTGGAACATCCTCCGTAGTCGTCACCGTCGCGGATTCGGTTTCGTCCACCAGCGCACAGGCAACACTCTCCATCGTGATCAATGCTTCGCTGGCCATAACGACAACGACGCTGCCCAGTGCCACCACGGGAGCGGCCTATTCGCAGCAACTGGCATCATCCGGCGGCTCAGGCGGCAATACCTGGTCGACCACGGGCACGAGCAACCTCTCCACCTTCAACCTGANNACGATCGCTGTCTACGGTCCGCTGGCGCTCTCTCCGAGTACGCTGCCAGGAGGAACCACAGGACTCTCTTATAACCAAACGATCACCGCCACTGGCGGCAGCGGCAGCTATTCCCTTACGGTTACGGGGCTGTCCGACGGGCTCAGTGATTCCATCAGCGGAGCCAACGTGAACATCGGCGGAACGCCGACCTCGGCTACCACGGTCTCATTCACCGTCACCGTGAAGGACACGGTTACGAGCGCCACCGTCGGTCCAATTTCGTACAGCATCGCGGTTACCAACCCGGCCGCGCTATCTCTGCCCGCCCCCAACCCGTCTTCTCTGCCATCGGCAACCGTCAACGCCTTCTACAACGGGTCAGTCAATGCAAACGGCGGCGCCGGGACCTACACCTGGACTGTCAATGGCAATGTCCTGTCCGGCGGCACGACGACCGGCCTGGGCAACGGCAACCTGGGCGTCGCCGCGAATGGCAATTCGTTAACCATCACCGGTACGCCCAATACCCTCACCAACGGAACCCCGATCTCGTTCACCGCTTCGGTGGCAGACAGCGCCGGCCAGAGCACTGCAACCGACACCTACACCATCGCCGTCACCAGCCTGGCCACCATCAGCGGGCAAATCGTCCTGAACAACTATTGCGGCACCGGCAATCTACCTCCCATCACTGTCAGCATCAACACCAGCACCACGCAGTCCACCACAACGGACACCAACGGGAATTTCTCCTTCTCGAACATTCCCAACGGGTCCTACACCGTCACGCCGTCGATTACCGGAGCCGAATCGGTCTTCTATCCCGCCACCCAGAACGTCACCGTCAGCGGCAATCCCATCACCGGACTCAACTTCGGCGCCGCACTCGGCTATACCGTTTCAGGAAACGTGAACTATGGCGGACCGTCGACCGGCCAGACCTACGTCGTGCTGAACAGCCTCAATTGCGGCAGCGGCAACGGCACCAGCATGACCCCGGCCACTCTCACCGCGGGCGGCGCTTTCTCCATCCGCGGCGTGCAACCCGGAAGCTACACCCTGCAGGCCTGGATGGACACCACTGGCCAGGGATCGCAGAACGTCGCAGACCCGGCGGGCAAAGCCTCGTCCAATATCGACATTTCAACGGCAAATGTGAATGCCGCTTCCGTCACCATGTCCAATCCCACGGTGCCCGTTCCAACCTCCGGACCGAGCCTCCAGAACATCACCCCAACCGACCTGGGAGTGGCCATCAATTTCAGTTCCATCACCACCAATGGCGAGGAGGCAGTCTCCAGCTATACCGTCGAGTGGAGCACCAGCTCTTCATTCACAAGCCCTTCCAGCATCAACTTCGCTGCCATCGGGACCCACTCCAATGTCTGGATACTGAATAACTCGACCGCCGGCATCTCCGGCAGCTTCGTCAACGGCACAAAGTACTACTTCCGCGTTCAGGGCAACGTGACCGCTGGAAGCGGGCCCTTCACAACCTGGGGCGGGGCCACTCCCACGGCCGTAACCATCGGCGCACCCTCGGGCACCGGCTATCACACCATCGCCGGCTCGGTCACCATTCCCTCCTCCATCACCCCAACCGGCCCGCTCTATGTCGGCGTCTATAACCAGAACACCGGAGCCATCTTCGCAACCAGAATCGCCAGCCCGTCGAACTCCGCTGCCAATTCCTACACCGTCAGCGCCCTGGCCGATTCCAGCCCCGATTACTTCCTGTTCGCCATCCTCGACCAGAACAACAACGGCCTGATCGATGTTGCAGACGTCAGCAATACGAACAACAACAATTCAGCCGGGCTGGCTGTAGCCGGTAACCTGACTGGTCAAGACGTCACCCTGCCCACCGCCAACAGCACTGTCTCGGTAACCACGGGGTACTCGCAGCAGACAAACCAGAACGGCACCTATACCCAGTACAGCCTCAACTTCGATGTGCGCGAGGGGAACGAATTGCCCGTTTCCGTCACGCTGATGTCCGGCCCCAATGTGATTCAACCCATCGACATGGGCAGCAACTGCCAGAATTGCGGCACTCCACAATGGCAGTACTACGTGACTATCAGTCCCGATGTGCCGACAGTCGGCCAGGCCTACACCTTCCTGGTGACCTACAGCGGTGGCACGCAGGAAACATTGACCGGCACGATCACCGGAGTGCTGGGCGCCAGCGCGCTTCCCACTCTCATTTCTCCCACCGGCACCGGTGTCGGCGATACTCCCAGCTTCGACTGGACCTACCCGGCCAGCGCCAGCAGTTACACCTATCAGTTCTCGCTTTGCTGCGGCAATAACGGGGACATCTGGGACATACCAGGCAACAACGGTTCCAACGACTTCTCCAGTTCACAAATTACGCCGCCGCTGGTCTGGGGCGTGGATCCGACCAACTCCGGCAACGCGCCGTCGCCCTCCAGCCTGAGCGCCGGCACCTACTACAGTTGGTCGCTTCAAGCACAGGACAGCAACGGCAATTCGGCGCAGGCGTGGATGAACTTCGAGACCGTCACGGCGGCGGTATCGCTGCCGGCGGCCAGCTCCAATCCTCTGTCGTCGGGCGTCGTCGGCGTACCCTACTCGGGAACCATCAATGCGTCGGGCGGTGCGGGCAACCAAAACTATTACTTTACGGTGAACGGCGCCACCATCCCCACCAACATGGACTATGTCACGGTCCCCAACAGCGACGGGCTGACCTTCGCCAACAACGGCTTCAACGGGCTCTTTGTGGGCGGAACGCCAACCACGGCCGAATCGGTTTCGCTCCAGGTCGAGGTCTTCGACACCACCAACTCCAGCGACACCGCCACGGTCACCTATACCGTCGTCATCAACAACGAGACGCCGGTATCGCTGCCCGCCGCCAGCAGCAATCCTCTTGGGTCGGCGCTCGTCAGCCTGCCTTACTCGGGGAATATCAACGCCTCGGGCGGGCCGGGCGGCGGGGACTACGCCTGGACGGTGAACGGCACCGCCGTGCC
>PMWR01000048.1 GCA_003166055.1 Acidobacteriaceae bacterium | reverse complement strand
GCCAACCATCGGAATCGGGTTTTTCGCACCATCTCTGCGCAATAGTTGCAGCATTCCTCCTCACATCTTCCGCCTGCGTCGCCCAAACGCAAACCACTCCGCCCGCTCCCACTCAATCCGTCCCCGCCCAGGCCGCCCCACCTGAACCTGCCAAAACCAACCCCGCGACCACCCCACCCGCCGCCGCCAAAGACGCCAAACAACCCACCCGCACCGAACGCCGCCGCGCCGCCAAACTCTTCCTTGACGCCAGCAAGCTCTTCGAAAAAGAGCAATTCGAACCGGCGATGGACGCCTATAAGCAAGCCGCCGCCCTCGACCCCACCAACAACGACTACAAGCTCGCCGCCGAACTTGCCCGCAGTCACGCCGTCACCGCGCTCATTCAATCCGCCGCCAAAGACAGGATTCGCGGCGATGCGGCCGCCGAACGCGCCGCTCTGGCCCGCGCTCTCTCGCTCGACCCCAGAAACATCGAGGTCACCGAACACATTCACGAGCTTGCCGACGACGCCATCCGCGGCCAGTCAACGCCGCTCTACCAGCAGGGTGCCGACACCGTCGGCGAAGCCATTCCTCTTGCCCCCGAGGCCGGCCTGCACAGCTTCCACCTCCACGTGCCCCTGCGCTCCACCATCGAGCAGGTCTTCAACGCCTACAAGCTCAATTGCACCTTCGACGAAAGCGTTCGTAACAGCACTATCCGGCTCGACATTGACGACGCCACCTTCGAACAGGCCACGCGAGCCCTGACCCTGCTCACCAGAACCTTCTACGTTCCCATCGACGCTCATCGCGTAGTCGTGGCCAACGACACTCCCGATATCCGCAAGCGCTTCACCCGCCAGGTGATGGAGACCCTCTACCTTCCAGGCCTCAACACGGCCGACATGGATGAAGTGGCCAATCTCGCCAAGAACGTGTTTGAGATACAGAGCGCGACATTGGAGCACACCACCCAAACCATCACCATCCGCGCCTCTGAGGACACTGTNNAGGCCCTGGTCCAGCAGATCATCTCTTCGGGCCTTGCCTCTCCCGGCGACACGCTTGCAATCCTCGGCATCCTGCTCGCCTCCGGCCAGGTCTCCAGTTCCCTCTTCTCCAACGGCGTTGCTCTTTTCGGCGGCGGCATCACGCAATCCGCGCTCTCACCCGGCGGGTTTACCGCCAACATCGACCTCAACTCTTCTGACTCACGCCAACTCGACCAGTTGCAGTTGCGCCTTGGCGACGGAGAGGCGGGCACAGTGCGCTCCGGCATAAAATATCCCATCCAGACCTCGTCGTTCTCAAGCCTCTCGCCAACCCTTCCCAACATTCCTGGATTGACCGGCGCGGGCAGTTCCAGTGCGCTCTCCTCGCTGCTCTCGGGGCTAACTTCCGCCGTGCCCAACGTTCCCCAGATTCAGTATCAGGATTTGGGCATGACCCTCAAGGCGACCCCCAAGGTCCTGCGCAACAACGACGTCGCGCTCACCATCGACTTGAAGATCGATGCCCTCCAGGGCAGCTCCATCAACGGCAATCCCATCCTCGATAGCCGCGTCTACTCCGGCGTGGTCACCGTGCCCGAGGGCCAGGGCATCGTCGTAGCCAGTGAGCTCGACGGCCAGGAATCCAAAGCCATCAGCGGCACACCCGGCCTCAGCGAGATCCCCGGCCTCAACAGCCTCACCGGCAACAATGCCCAGAAGAACAGCTCAACGCTGCTGATTATCATGACGCCCCACGTAATTCGCGGCACCCAGGCCGCCGGCCACACCCCGATGCTCAAAATCGACAAAAGCACAACCGCACGCTAGCCCGCTCGCAGCAGCCATGGGATTCTACTGCACACAAACTCTGCGGGCAGTGAGCCGGTCAGCTGACCATAGCTACCCAAAAATGGCGGAGCTGGATTTCAGGGGAGATTGCGGACTTGTCGCGAGGGTGCGCAGATGATGAAACGGCCATGCGCAGCTTGGCGTCTTCTCTGAAATCGAGTAGTTGTTCCGCTAATGACCAATCTTCACCCGATTTGTCTTTGCTCTCGGCCTCATCGATAATCCAATCATTGATCCGCGATAACCACTCGCGCAGGCTTCCCGACTGGACGTATCCAACGATTGCTGCAGTCGTCTGCTGAGCACCGTGCAGAGCGAGCTTAAAACGCTGAATTCCGCCTGACCTCTTGGCACGTCCACTCACATATTCCCGTTCGCGATCCGCGCTGGGCGCTGGCAACCGCTTTCCTTCAATGGCCAGGAATGAATCGTAGATCGAGTGGTACGTCAAACCGAGGACAACGTCGCTCTTGGAAGAAGCCGCAATATCAACGCGACGCCTGCCTGTCTGCTTCTCCTCGTGATTAAACAAAACCATGGGAAATCGGTCCAAGGCTGCCACGTTGAGATACTTGCAGAGCTGGGCGTTAAGGCGTTCTTCACCCTCTTCCATGGGGCGTGTTGGATCATCGCGCCAAGTGGCGAGTTCCGAAGACACAAACTCCAATGTCCGCTCGACAAGCGATGTTGAGGGTCCTTCCGTGATTCGGCCCAGACTCGGAACGTCCAAAGGAAGTGCATCTGCCATCAGTAGCCCTGCCTCTGAAGATCCACTAAGGTTTCATCGGCGTCGCGTATCGCAGTGGAAGGAATCCAATAGCGCAGGCGATCTGGTTTGACCATTATGATTGTGTTGCCTTCATAGAATCGAAGAATGCGAACGGTTCGCAAGGCATCGCCATGCTTGGCGAAGATGAGCTCCTGCAATGTCTCGGCCCAATCCTCAGGCCAATCAAGGGTCGCACTATCGCCAAAACAGAATGCTTGGTAAGCGAGTCCTCCAAAGATGCCTGACCTGATTGGCCTTATGTTTCCATAGACGCTGCCCAGTAGGCTGCAAAAAATCTCTGAGTAACGCCGGAATTCAGAGGGCCCGGCTTGCGTCTTCAGCAGTTCGGAATTTTGGCCCAGTCGCACAAAGTCCGCCATATGATCGACCAGCTCGGCGCACAGTATTTTCTCCCAGCTACTCAAATCCCAGGAGACGCCGTCGTGTGGCCACGGAAGGACATCAAGATCTCGTTTAAGTATTGCTGTGGACTTGCCAAGCAGGGCCTGCGTTCCAAACAACAGACAAAATGCCCGAAGTACATTGCGATTCGCAACAAACATTCGATAGAAATGCTCAAGCTCTTCCTCGTCAGATTCGTCAGCATGTATGCCCACGATCTTGGCTTTGTAGGCCAAGAAGCCACGCCGTCGGTATGCACAAGGTAATGATTCATTTTCTCTAATCATTACTATCGGGCCGGTGTACCGCGCCGGAGTGTAGCACGATCTAAAGCGCTCTGCCTTTACAGCCTCGATTCGGGTGTCATCGATCCCAGTCTCAGTTAGCGCTTCGGCCGGCAGTAATGGCTGGCCTGTCAACCAAGGGGCGAGTTCGCGCTTGCCCGTCGACGCCGCGATGTAGCCTTCGCCATAATCCCATTTGTTTCCGTCAACGAATTTCCTCAAAGTCGTCATACCACCCATGCGAGCCGCGAGATTGAAGAGACGCCCCCCTCCAAGCAAGTTTGCCCGCCAGACCCATGGATACTTCTTCGCTGTCGTTCGGGACACGAAATGTCCATCATAGTGATCGAGCTCGAAGGCTATTCTTTCCTTTACGCTGAAAGTGCGACGAAACGTCAGGTGACGGATGCGATGATCGCCCTCGGGCTTCCGGGCGGTGCTCAGCACGGCCACAGTCTTTGGATCGGCTCCGTCATAAAGCTGACGAATCGATGTGAAGTCCAGAATTGCCTCTGTTGAGGCTGCGTTGAGAAATGAATGTTGGAATGCGCGGGCTTTCTCGTTGTACAGGAAGCCGTGCGGCTGAATGAGGCAAAGCCGCCCATTCTCCGCCAAGAGGGACACTGATTGTTCCAGGATGAAATATGCCATCTGCTTATCTGGGATGGCAGCTGAGCGCTTTTGTTGCCGGCGGAACAGCACCGCTGCCTCGTTGAGCTTGGACATGAAGGGAGGATTACCCACCACAACATCAAAGCGGTCATGCTTTGCGTTCTCTAGGCGAGATTTGAGCCATTCGGAGAAATCGCCAATCTGCAGATTGGCTCCGACCACTTTGTCGAACCGCAATTCTTCCCATATCACTTTGGGCTGAAGCGCGTCGCAAATCGCGAGTGCGAGGCTGAATGCCGTAAGATGAACGGCTTCCTCCTGCAGTTCCACTCCGAAGATGCTCTGCTTGAGGATTCTCTTTAGCGTGGCGACGTCCGGCTTTTCCCAGTTGTTCTTGCTCTGCCAGAGATGCACGAGCCTCCGAAACGCGCCAACAAGAAAAATCCCCGAACCACAAGTCGGGTCTAAAACGCGCTCTTGACCTGTGAGACCCCTGTACGGCATTACATAGTCGAGCATGAGTGTCGCGACCATTGGAGGGGTAAATACCGCACCTTTCCCCTTTTGCGCAAAATGTTGGTAGAGGTGGCTTAGAACCTCAACAGGGATATGACGAAAGGAAAACTGCTCCCATAAATACCGTTGGGAGCCGAGCGTTTTGCCCTCCACAAGGTCTGCGAAGTGGCGTAGAGCCTCCACGGTGAGGCATTGCTCGGTTTCAGGAAGCTCGAAGACATCGCCATTGAACTTTCTTTCCAGCTCGGCGAGGAGTTTTCGGACCGTGACCGGCGATCCCTGCCGCAACAAATCGAAAAAGCAAGTTGCCCCCGCCTGGAACTGATTGAACCAATCCTTCGGAAAGACCTCCCGATCTTCGAGATACTTGATCAGGATCGTTAGCAGCAAGAGTCGCCGAAGAACGGGTTGATTGGGGCCATCTACCTGTTCATCAGTCTCAACAACAGCATGGATCAGCTGCCTGTGGGCAGCTTTCTCGAATTGTGCGAGTCCCGAATTTGCCGGGTCGTCCCAGAAGGTGCCGTCGCTCAGACGGAATGCCGAGAACCGGCTCTGTTTATCGTCGTCGAGAGCGAAGGATATCTGTCTAGCAATTTCGATTTTCTCCGCTGGTCGGTATGTAATTTTAGAGCCCTTCCAAAAGTCGGGGCCGCGCGCACAGCTCAGGACATCAACTCGCGTCTGCCATGCGATGTAAAGCAGTGGCGAGAAACCATTGAGCCAAAGTCTACGGTGAAGCTCCGCCAGCTGCGCTTCATTCAGGTGATCATCGCTGTTGTCGACCACGCAGGCGGCGGCCTGCGAAGATCTGCCATCCGCAAACCTGCGGAAGAAGACATAATCAATTTCGCGGATATCCCTTGCTTGCCATATTGCGTACTGCTCCTCAATCCTCCCTGGTAACTCCCCGCCGACAGCGACGAGTCCAGGCAATGAGCCAGTCGGCGTAAAGTGAAGAGTCTCAAGAACGGTACTCATAGGCTAAGCAACCTGATCACAGCTCGTGCAACACCTTGGATCGAAAGACCAATCGTCGGGATGAGATCCGGGTAGAGCGGATTTTCCGCCCGCAGCCACGTCTCACCATTCCGCCGTACCAGAGTTTTGAGCGTCGATTCATTATCGATGATGGCGGCGACGATCTCACCGTGTCGTGGCGATTGTTCCTGTTCGACTAGCACAAAGTCACCATCGAGGATCTGGCGCCCAGTCATGGAGTCTCCGCGAACTCGAAGAGCAAATGCTTTCGAGCGGTCGCGGATGCCAAATGCTGTTGGATCGATTGGCAGGCAGGCGTCGAACTCTGACGGCGAGTCGCTCGGATACCCCGCGGAGATCCGCCCCAATAGCGGAACGCCCGACGATTTGCCTGTTAACTTGATCCCCCGCGCGTGGCCTCGTTCACGGATCAAATAACCCTTTCGTTCAAGCGCCGCAATATGGTCAACCGCACCTTTTGGACTTCGGTAACCAAGGCTCTTGCAAATCTCGCGATAAGTCGGCGCATTCTCACCGTTCGCGCCGCGCGTCACCAAGAAATCGAGGACTCGCTGCTGTGCTAGGGTCAAGTCAACAGGCATACTATACAAATGTATAGTATGCCGGAAAGAGTGACTGAGGTCTCCTTGCGGGCGCTTGTAGGCGGGTGCCCCCGGTCCCACGCACTTGGGGACCGGAGATCGCCACAGACCTCAACTGCCGGAAGCAAATC
Organism: Acidobacteriaceae bacterium; assembly: GCA_003166055.1. Next base: position 321 of record PMWR01000048.1, on the reverse strand, counting down.
ACCACGGTCCCGACCCGTCCCCGCAAGCGCCCGATGTGTCGCCCAACCCACCGGCGGGTTTTTCGCACCAACGGCTCGCCCGCAAAAAACCTGCACGTGTTTTGCCGATAATTAACTGCTTTTGGCGCACAATCAATTCATAGCACCAATTAAGACCCAGGGCCACCGGGCAAGCGCCCGTAACCCCTTTGCTGTCNNGCCGCGCCGCCCATCGAAGTGGATGGGAACCTCAGGCTCGGTGTCCTCGAAGACCGCAGCGCCGTCCAGATCGCCGTTGCCCAGGTACTCGACGCCCTCTATTCCGGCCGTCTCGATCCCCGC
>PMWR01000339.1 GCA_003166055.1 Acidobacteriaceae bacterium | reverse complement strand
CAGTGCGAGCCTCCCGCGAGCTGTGGCTGCCAGAATTCCATGGGAGTAATACCGGAACTCTATGAGAGTAAAAATGGCCGGATTCGCCACACACACAAATGCGGCCGCCCAGAGCCGTCTCTGGACCGCCGTATTCAGTTAAAGCCGGAGCGTCGCTGGTGACTACCTTGGCCACCGCTTTTCGATCCGAATATTACTACTTAAGCAACAGCAAAAAAATCATGACAATCAGCAGCGAAAACCAACCGTCTACGTGGACAGTTGTTCTACTTGCTATGCAACCAGGTCAGCTCAGGTTGCTCCTCGGCGATCTGCTCAAGAGCCTCCCCAAAGCTGAGATTCTTTTCCTTCTGGCGCGCCCTGGCTGCATCGGTCAACGGATCGCCGGACGGATTCCACGCTGTCTGCGAGACGTGATCGAGAGCCTCACAAAAGCTCACACCGCGCGTCCGCGCCCAGTATCGTGCGCATTCCGAGAGAACCGCACGCCCTGGATCGCAATTGTTGACATTGTCCCTCAGACCTATTAAGAGCGTGGCCATCGATCCAACCGCAGGTGTGTGGTCCACTGCGCCAAAAATCCGTTGAATGCCGGCGCGATCATAGCGATTCGACCAATATCCGCGGGCCTTGAGGCTATCGACAACGGCAGAAGCGCTGGGCTTCAAGCCCAGCTCAGACTCGAAACCAATCCAGCCACCCCTGCGGCCGCCATCGCCGAAACTGTGTTCTTTGTTGCCTGTATTCCGCTTCATCAGTTCCTCCAGCGAAGGCGTCATATTGTCATGCGACGCGCCGGCACTGTACACAGGATGAATCAGACCAATGCGTCGCAGGGAGTCACCATCAGGTTTGCGCACCACTTGAACAAATTTCTTTGAGAAAACTCCGCGCCCATACAGGTGCTCAACGCGAGGATCTATGCCGGTAAATTTTGCCTGAAGAGAATCGCCTACACGCCGCAGCGCTTCGATCTTGCCAATGGGCGCAGAATCCCCCTGAGAGGGAAGGCCCAAACTGACAGGCGCCTCCGATCCATCGGCGCGACTCTTGTACTCGCGAACCATTTCATCTAAATCGGCCGGAGTATAGGTCTCACCGTCGTCCGTCCCAACATGGAGGATCTCCATCCATTGCCCATTAAGGCTATCCGCCTCTGCGAATTTGGCCACGCTCACAGCGAGTCTATTCATTTACATCCTTCCCTTCATTTGGGGCGCTTGCAATGGCGGGTACGCCATGCGCTCCTTCAGCGTTCGCGTTCACACCGCTCTGTTTGCGCAAGCTATCAACAAAACTCCGCATCGATCGCAAAGTGACCCATCTGGTGCGTGAGTCAAAATGACCGATTGTGCACTCCTCAAGCATGCCATCTCTAATCAAAGATTGGATGGTGGGAACAGAGAGGTCGAGGCACGCTGCGGAACAATGGAGCGACATCGCCTGTTTTTCTTTTCGTAGTGGTTGGCCTGGATCGTTACGTCCGCGAGTCGTCACAGGCCGCCTCCGGAGTTTTCTGCATAGCTTTGGTTAAGGGAACCGCGCATCAAATGTTTGTGCTGGTCGAAAAATTGAGCTACGCCTGCGGCGTCGATTGCGTGGACATGCAAATCACCAGACCAGCCTGAATTGCTCGGCTGCGCCTGCGCCGTTCCGCCGCCGCTGCCGTTCACGGCCTTGATGATGTCGCTGTTCTCAACGGGCGAGAAGATGCGCTCGTTGGCGTGGTTGAGGTTCATACCGGTCGCTTCCACATTGTCGGTTCCGCTGCCGAAACTCTGGCTCTGTGCGCTGTACATGCTGCGGCCGGCCTTTTCTTCGGCGGTGAACTTGCCCATCGCATCGAGCAGTTCCGGTTTGATGGTGTCGCCCCAGTAGCTCTCCGCGGCCGGCCCCATCGCCTTGGTTGTCTTCCAGCTTGTGCCGATCATCTGCTGCGCGTCGCTGTAGGCGTCGGTGTAGCTCATGCCGCCCTGGGCGTACGCGTCCTGGTCGGAGAGCAGCTTGGGCCGCACCGTCTTCAAGTCGTAGACGCGCGCCTGTTCGCGACCGCCAAAGCCGATGGCTCCAATCACCGCGCCGGCCGCCACGCCGATGGCCGCGCCCACCGGGCCGCCCAGCGCCATGCCCAGCTCCATGCCGCTCATTGCGCCCTTCATCGCTCCGCCAACGCCGCCCGTGCCTTCAACGGCCGAGTACATGCCCAGCGCGCCGCCGATCGCGCCGCCGGCGTTCGCGCCGATGCCGCCGCCGCCCAGCATGCCGCCGTTCGCGCTGGAGCCGCCGCTGGCCGAGGTCTGCGATCCGACGCCGCCAAGCGTCAGTTTGCCGTTCGAACCGTAGCCCTCGTTGACAATGCCGCCTTCGCCGACCCCGTCGCCGTTTGAGTATCCTCCGCCGTCTCCCGAAGAGCCGCCAGTGTCACCGCCTGCACCGAATATTTGCGCGCCCTGTTTGACAAGCGCCGTGCCCTGCGAAACATCGTTCAGCGCAGTGCCCACAACGTTCTGGCGCTCCGGCACCGGGCCACCGCTGCCCGCGGCGAAATTCCCTGTAGACCCGCTGCCGCCGCTATCGCCCGCGCCGCCTGGTGCGATCCGAGTCCCGGCCGAACCTGAAATATCAAAGCCGGCGCCGTTCCCAACCGTGGCCGAGCCGCCGCCACTGGGCGCGCCCACGCTCCTGGTGAACGAAGGTGCAACGCTGCCAGTGCCGTCAAAGAACGAATGCGCAGCTCCCGCGAACGAAGGCGAACCATGGAATCCGCCTGTCGCACCGGAAGTGCCGGGAGTGAACAGGCCTGTGCTCGCGCCGGGCGCGCTCCACGAACTCCCAGCCGCCGTGCCGCCGCCAGAGTATCCTCCGCCACCAGGTGCGAAACTACCGCCGCCGCCGAACGAACCGCCGTCAATGTTGATCGTGGCATGTGATACGGAGAATGTCGCCTCTGCCACCGCGTGGCCGGCATGAGCGTCGCCGGCCGCGCCTGGCTGCGCCGATCCCGGCGCGCCGGCGTTCTTCCTGTGAATGCCGAAGCCGCCCAGCACATCGTCGAGCACGCCCACGCCGGTGCTTTGCTGAGCGCCGGCCGCGCCCTGGCCGCGCTGCTGAAAATGCTGCACAAGCGATGCCGCCGCTTCGCCCGCGACCTTGTCGCCGAGCTTTTCAAGCATCTTCATCGGGTGATTGAGGCCCTCGAACAGCTCGTCGAACTGGTGCGCCATCTTCTCGCGCGCGGCCGTCGACGCTTCCACCATCTCCGCGTTGGCCTGCTGCCCCGCGGCCACCACGCGGCGGTTGTAGTTTTCCTCGATCGATGCGCGTTCGTCCGCCGTGAGCTTATTGCTGGCGAGTTCCTGCTCTTCCCATTCGTGCAGCTTCAGCAGGCGTTCGCGATACTCATCCTGAATGGCGAGCGTCTTTTGTTTCTCCGCGTCATAAAACTTCGCCCGCGCCTGGGATTCAAGCTCCTCGGTCTCTTCGTACATATGGCGCCGCGCCTGCCCAAGTTGATCCTGGGTATCGGCGCCGATCTGCGAGGAACCTTGTCGGAAGATATGCGCGCCTGCCTGCTGGTCAACGGATGCAGGCCCGATCTTCGGCGCTTCACCGTACGTTTCCCTGACTTTCTTTTTCAGTTCGTCGAGTCGCCTGGACCCTTCGGCGCGAATCCGTTCAAACTCCGATATCTGGTGAGCCGCGGAAGCATCGACGATTCCTTTGACTTCGTCGGCAAGCGATCGCTGGTCAGCCGCGATCTGCGCGTTGGTTTGCTGATTGATGAAATGGATGCGCTTGTCGCGCTCGGTCGGGTCAAGGTTCGGATCGAGGCTGGCGATGCGGTCCTCGCCCTCGGCGCGCGTCTTCGCGATGCCGGTCATCCCAGCCATCCCAGCTTCGCGGCCGAGTTTTTCAGTCTCGCGCTGTTCGTCTTCCAGCCGCTTCATCTGCTCGCCGTGGAACTTCGCGCGCACGTCGTCTATTGCTTGCGGCGTGGCCAGCCCTCGGCGCTTCAAGTCCTCTTCGGCGGCCGCCTCCTGCCGGTGATAGAGCGCCGAGCCGCGCATCCCGGCCTCGATCCCTTCCTCGTGTATCCGGGCCAGCTCCTGTGCCCGCGACTTCGCGTCGCCATCCCCTTTAGCTGCTTCTTGGCGCGCTAGCTGATTTTCGAGAGCTAATTTCTGTTTGCCGGCATCGGGCGCTTCGGGGTTGGCGGTGCCCAGTGCTACTTCTGCCTTATTCAGCTCCCGATCACGGTTGAAGTTGTCCTGGTTCTCGGCGAGTTTGCGGCCCAGCTCGTCGTTTTGATGATCCGCCTGGATTTTGAGCACGTTTAATTCGTGCTGCTGCTCGATTTGCGCCGGCGTGAGGGTAGCTGTCTGCCCCTGTCCCTTTACCGCGGCCCCTGCCTCCTGATGCGCGCCATACAACATCCCTACGCCGCTGGCAGCGCCTTGCATGTTCCCCATGGTGATGCCAGATACGATTGCCCCCCATCCTGCGCGGTTAGTCGCTTCGGCTTCGGCGCGGAAGCCCTTCGCCGCAGCCGTGGCTTCGCGAATACGCATCGTCGTGGTTTCTATGTCACGAGAGTTCCCAAACTCATCATCTCTCGTTTTTTCGAGCGTCTTCTGGTATTCATCCGCCGCGCTGTTCAGCGAAAGATAGTTTTGCCAGAGTTCCCGAGCGCCCCTCGCCGCTTCCTCGAAGAGCGCCACGCCGATCATTCCGAAGCCAACGCCGGCCATCAGGCCGCTCAGCTTCGTGATTCCCGCCATCAGAACTTCGTTGCGGGAGATCATCGTCTCCATGCTGCGCGGCACGCGAATGCCCAGCTCCTGCCTGAGCAGCCGGACCGAATCAAGCGATGTCTGGAAATGGCCGCCCATCTCCCGCGCGGCAGCTCCGCCCCTGTTCATGCCGGCTGTGACCTGCTCACCGCTCCGGAGTCCAGCCGCGCCGAGCTGATCAATATTTTTTATGACCCCGCCAATCGCCGCCGCGCTATTGGCGTCGGTGACATTGACGACGATATTAACGGCGCTGGTTTCTACTGCCATAAATCTCTCCGACCTGCCGAATACCGTTTCGGGGTCCGCTCCCGAAAAACTTGCCCTTAAAGCATCTGAGGAACGAACCCCAGCTAGGCACCTTGCCTCTTCCATAAAAACCGTGTAGGGCAGTGGCCTGGAATCCTGCCGACGCCTCTACGGGCGTCCTGGCGCGTTTTAGGACCCGCCCGCCAAAGAACGCAACGCTTCAAACTTTGAATTGATGACGCCGATCCGCGTCTCCTCTTTGGCAGTGAGGCGAGTTACCTCATCCAACCTCTGATCAATTGCAGCCAGCGCCTCCTGTCGGTCTCGGCCAGTGATTCCGCCGTAACCGGCTGTCAGCGCTTCGCGTTCGGCTGTAAGATTGGCGCGGTCGGGGGAGAGAGCCTGAATCTGGCCTTTGCCTCTTTCAAGCTCGTAACCGAGGTGAACGCGCATTTCAGACGCTTCTCGGCGACTACGCGGTTGTTCGAAGACTGACGCCGAATCACTCATTTCCGATCCCCGTTTTCCCGCGGCATACCGCCCGCAAATTCCTTGCAAAACAACCATAAAACTCGAAGTCACATCCCTAAAAAAAGGCCCAATTGGGCACGGCCACCGGTCCTAAGACGGCCGCTAACGCGCAAAGTCCAAGCGATCGAGGCTCTCGATCGCCGCGCCGCACGACCTCTCATCGTAGAAAAGGAGGCTTTTGCCGTAGTAGCTTCTGTTGAGGTAAGCGAAGCAATCCCGCGGCAGAAGCGAGAAGAGGTCCCAGGCGATCACACCGCCGACGAGTCCGTCTTCCATCCCAGTAAAGCGCGCCCTCCGATCAAAGGCAGCGATCTCGGCGCCGAGCTGCGCATCCTCTTCTTTGATTTCCTTGACGGCCGCTATCAGGTCTGCCGCCCTTTTTTGCAGGTTCGCAACCTTGTCGCTTTTTAGCCGCTCCACCAGCAAGGCGCGGAGCCTGGCGCGTTCAGCTTCCCACTTTTCCATCGACAGCGCATCCTGCGCACAGACGAGCTGCGCCTCCAGCTCTAAGATCGCCGTTTCGTCATCTGCGATTCCCGGTCGGAGGGACTCCAGTTCCTGGTCGATCTCTCTCACGCGTTTTTGGGCTTCGGGACTTTTCCCAGACCGAGCGGGCACGACAAGCGGTCCCCGCTCGGCCATCAGATTCTCTGACCGTATCTGGGTACGCGCAGCCGAGTCCTTGAGCCTTTCGATTGCCCGTTCCAGTTCATCGACGCCAGCGCGGAGATCATCTTGCCTGGCGCTGTTAGTTTCGCGCGGTATCGCTGTTGCTGCGGTCCTGGTCATTCTCTCTCTCCTGCGCCGGGCCGTTCTTGGCCAAGCTGTTAGTCAATTCGCTTCGGCGGGGCGGCGAGGAACACGGAAGGACCGCCCGCACGCCGAAGCTCACTTCGCTTTCCCGATCACGGCAGGGAAGCAAAGGTCAATTTCATTCGTCTGGCCGCCCGCGCTCGATCGGGGCGCCCCTTTCCTTCAAAATTGGGGCGCCGGGCGCGCGAAGCCAGCAGGTTACGGTACCCAAAACCCGCAGCCTTCGTGTTTCCGGAAAAGCCAATGTCGCATCGTTCTGGAACTTTTCAACGCTCCATGGAGTCAAGGGGCTCGTGAAGAAACCGCCTTCCAATATAAGGCGCCATGGAATTCCTTCGCTAAGTCCCTCGCGACTCTCATTCTGAGTGCCTTCGGGAATATCGAGGCGCAGTGTGCCGAACACAACTTCGGGCAGAACCTCTTTCAGGATTTTGGCCATCAACTCATCAGCACGCCGATCTTCTTCGGCGCGCACCAGCGGATCGCGCGACAGATTAAGTTCGATCTCCCTCCGGTCTCTTTCCGTGAGAGGGCGCCCGCGTGGCCACAGGCGCACAATTTCTGGCTTCAGTAGCCTGGAAAGAGGAACGTCCTCTGAGGCGACCGCAACAAAGCAGTTCAGAAAATCGACGAGGTCGCGCTGGGTGGAATCGATCAGAATGAGATCGTCAGGTTGAACCTGCGGGCCTGCCATCAGCGGCGTCGCTCGCACGCAGATCGCCGATGCCGGATCGGAAATGAACAAACTTGGAAACGGGATCAGATCAGCAGGCTCAGCCTGCGCGCCTGCCTCATTCTCGCCGAGCCGCCGCAATAGCGCCGGAGCGTCAAATCGTGGAACCCGGATCACTTCGCCGAGCGAGATCTCGCCACGCCTGCTCGCCAGTCTCTTCCGAACGTCGCCCTCCAAAGCCTGCATATCCATTCCGGCTTGTTCGTAAAACCAGAACCTGCCGGGCGGCGAAGCCATGTTGCCGAGCTTCACGAGCTTCTCGTTTGAGGGCGACTCTTTCCCAGCTTCCCACGCCGAGACTTGTGACCGGTTGACCCCCAGCTGTTCGCCGAATTTCTCTTGCGTCAGCGGACCATCGGGATCGAAGGACCCCCTTAAATCCTTGATTCTTTGACCGAGTTCTTCAAACGGCTTTTTATTGTTCACGTTCTCTTGACTCCCGTCGGGGGCGCGGTGTAACCTTCCACTTAAGCAAGTGTAAGCCGTACTTACGTGAGGTTAAATGCCGAATTTGGCCCCATTTTCCGGTATCCAAAAACCGGACGCTCAGGATTTGGCGGTTCGAAACGCTGCAAAGACCGCCATCCGCTCTTCTGGTAAGAGCAGGGAACAGATCGCGGACGAATTAAGCGCGCGAGTGGGCCGCCCCATCACTGTGCGCATGTTAGACGACTTCACCGCGCCGAGCAAAGGGGGCGCCCGATTTCCGGCCGCGTTGGTGGGTCCGTTCTGCGAGGTGACCGGCTGCGACGATTTGCAATATCTACTGCTCACTCCCAGAGTTCGAGGTTTGGCGAAGCTCGGAGAGTGCGAGCTAGCTGCGCAACGCCAGCGCCGAGATAAGAACGTCATAGTGAATTCACTCTTGCAACGCAACTCGGGAACGGGGCGTTAGAAGGCGCGATGGCGGATGCCTTTCTCAATCTCGAAGAATTGATGGACCTGACTGGATGGTCCGCGCGTACCGTGCAGCAAAGAGTCAAGGCAGGTGAGCTGCGCTGGCGGCAATTGAAGGGGCGTGGCCGCAACGGGCGCCCTGGCCGCGAATATTCTCTGCTTTCTCTTCCGCCCGATTTGCAGATTAAATTCCTGCGCCGCAACCGTAATGATTCTCCCGAAATGGCCTCCTGTTCTGAGCCGAACGGCGGTCAGCTCGTGCTCTTCGGCGCGAACCAATCCGGTGCTGGCTCTTCTCGGTTGCCAGTCCACGAGGATCATTACAAACAAATCGAAGTTCGCACCGCTGCGATTAATCCGCTGGTTGAATATCTAAAATTGGCGGGGGGAGCAGAGAAGAAGCAGTGGCTGCGGAACAGCGGCTTCGCCGCCGGCAACGCCGACGAGCTGGCACAGGAGATCGGTCGCGCTCACGGCGGCCGTGCTACGATCTGGCGCTGGTACAAGGTTTATAAGGAACGCGGCGCCCAGGCGCTGTTCGATGGTCCTCGCAAGGATAAAGGCGAGTCGCGTTGGTTCTCGCGCTATCCGGAAGCCGCTGTTTTCGCGGCTTACGTCCATCTTGAGCAAAGGCAGTCTGTGACCTGCGCGTGGGAAGCAATCAAGCGCGACGCTCCATCGTTGGGCGTGCCTGTTGCCGATTTGCCGAGCTATGAAACAGTGCGCGTGGCGTTGCAGTCAATCCCGCCCACCCTGCGCATTCTTGCTCGCGAGGGCGCTGCGAAGTACCGGGAAATGTGCGCTCCCTACGTGTCGCGCAGCTATACCGAGCATGCGAACTTAATTTGGGTTTCAGATCACGCGCTGTTCGATGTCGAGGTTTTCAACGACTGTTTCCCTGAGCAGCCGTACGGCGCGCCGATTCGGTTGCGTCTGACAGCCATCCTTGATTTCAAATCGCGCTTCGTCGTTGGGCATTCCTTCGCCTGGGAAGGGTCGAGCCGATCAATCGGAACTGCGCTTCGAAACGCGATTCTCCGCCACGGCCCCTGCGAAAATTTTTATTGCGACAATGGACGGGATTATCTAAAGGTCGCAAAGGGTGCGATTCCAGGCTACTTGCGCGAATCGGACCTAGCGCCTACTGGGTGGGCCGCCCGCGAGATGGTCAAGATTGAAGAGATGGGCATTCTGGCCCGCTGCGGAATTTCGGTAACTCATTGCATCGTTCGGCATCCGCAAAGTAAGCATGTGGAGAGATTTTTTAGGACAATGCATGAGAGGTTTGATCGGAAGTGGCCTACCTACACGGCCGGTCGCTCCGATCTCCGGCCGGACCTAACAGAGATGGCCATGGCAGCTCACCGCAAGCTGTTGCGGCATGGAGAGGTAAACCAGTCTCAGCATCCGCGCGCCTCTCTCTTCATCGGGGCATTCCAGACATGGCTTGATGAATATCATAGCGCCGTCCACCGCGGTCGCGGTATGGATGGTCGCACGCCTGCCCAGGTCTTCGTTGACGAGCGCAACCCTCAGCAACGGCCCGCGCCCGAGCCCGATCTGCTCGCCATGATGCTGTTGGAACGCGAAACCCGCCTTGTGCAGGAAGGCTCTGTTCGAATTGCAAAGCGCCGCTACGTGGGTTACGACGGCCACAGTTATGACCAGATGCATCGGCTGAACCGCACCAATGTGATCGTGGCGTTCGATCTTAACGATGTCGAATCCGTAGCCATTCTCGATGAAGACGGCGAATTCCTCACATGGGCTAAGGCTGAACAATTCGTCGAACAGTCTGCGACGGCGGCCCCCGTCATCGCTGCCTCAATGCAGGTGCGGCGTCACCTCGAAAAGAAGGATCGTGCGACCTTGCGCGGCATTACGCTGGTCGCCCGCGCCAACGGAGCCAAGAGCGAGGTCGAGCACTTAGCTGAGACAGTTTGGCTCACACCAGCCGTAGGCGACAACATCACGCACAGCACGCCTCGCACTCGGCCGGACGTGAATGCTGCCGCGTCAATGACCCCAGCGGAGGCGGCAAGAATGTTTCTGGGAAGCCTAAGAAAAGACCCACAATGAAACGCGATATTCAAGCAAATCGCATCGCACTCGCTGCTGAAGAAGAAGTGAACGGTCCAGTGCGTAAACGTGTCCTCGATTACCTTTCGCGGACCGGTCTCTCTTGGCAGGAGTTCGCGCGGCGCATCGGTTACTCGGACGCGGCGGTGCGCTTTTTTCTCTGCGACACCTACCACTACATCGCTGGATCAGCTCGAGTTCTCGCGGGAAAAGCCGCCGTGTTCATGGATCAGCATCCAGTTGAACCGCCCACGCATGTGACAGGCGAGCTGTACTCCACCGCGAACGTTCGAACCATTCAGGAGACATTCGAGCAGCTCTTACCGCGGCCCACCGCTTTTATGATCTATGCGCCGCCAGGATCGCAGAAATCATTCGTTTTGGAGCACCAGGTGGCGGCGCTCAATTTGGCGGAGATGACCACCAAAGGAACGCGCCGAGCATTTTATATCTATGCCCGCCAAGGCCTACGACCACGAGACCTCATACGGCGTGTCGCTATCGCTTGCGGCTGCCGAGTGAGCAACGCAATCGATGTTATGCTCGACGGAATTCGTTTCGAGTTCCGAGCCAGTCGAGTCGTGTTGGTGATCGATGAAGCAAATCACCTCAGCCTTGAATGCTTAGAAACTCTGCGCGAGTTACTCGACCGGCCGCCGCACTTCTCATTGCTCTTCGCTGGCTCACATGATCTCAAGCGCAAATTCGACGAATTCAGCGCCACGCTGGAACAATGGAATTCCCGCATTATCGCGAAGGTCCGGCTGCCTGGGCTGGAGCGCAGAGAGGCGCGGGGAATTGTCGAGCGCGAGATCGGCCAATTGCTCAGAGATCGTCCGCGGCAAGAGGCTGAACAACTGGTAGACGAACTGATAGCAAACTCCACTACACGCGACGCTTTTGACGGCGGCCGCACCTATGTAAACGTGCGTACGTTGACGAATGCTCTCGACCAAATTAAGGCGGCAACACTGCCTCCTGAAACGGAAGCGAGCGAGGAGGCCAGATGATCCAGGACAAAGGCTCAGCCACGCGCGACCAGGTAGTGGCGCTTATGGCCCTTTATTCGAAGTGGGAGGCGCATTCGCTGCCCGATGGCGCAGATCCGCGTGCCGCGCGCCTTGCGTGGGCCTCCGAGAATACCGGCCACGACGTACCTTCATTCTCAGATCTCACCCGCGACGAAGCGCGCGCTCTGATCGACATCCTGAAAGGCTCGATGGGACAACCTCTTGGTGAAAAGGCCAATCCGTGGCGTCGCGTTTACTCCAGAGATCGCGCCCAGGCTGCCGGCACGGCAGGGCGGCGCGGGGCCTTGTCTTCAGTTATCCAAATGGCCAGCCCGGATGATCTGGCGAGAGTGCATGAGCTGGTGAGCCGCTTGGATTGGACTCAGGAGCAGTTCAACGCGTGGCTGAAATCGCCGCGCTCGCCTCTGGGAGCAACTGACCAGGTTGTGATCCGTACGGCAGATCAGGCGAACCGCATTTATTGGGCACTGAAGGCAATGCTGGTTCGCGCCGGCCGCTGGCACGCCGCCCCGCGAAAGAAGTCTGCGCGTGGCAGCTCCACGGCGGATAGGGCATCTCTCTCTTGCGCGCCGAAAGGGAAGGCGATTGCGGAGGGGATTTGATTGACTGAGGCGGCGCAGGTGAGCGTTAGGATCGCTCGCCTGCGCCTGGCGTAACGCGCGGGAAGGCACGCGAACGCGTTGCTCCATTATGCAACAATGCGCGTATCCAAAGGCCGCGGACAGCCGGCTGGAGAAAAAAGCGATGCAGAAGCAAAGTTCCAAGAAGACCGCGAGTCACCATCACGTTCCGATGTTCCACGCCGTAGAGATGGCGCTGATCGCGCCGCTAATCAGAAGCACCAACTTCAGCGGCGAACTGATCGATGAATGCGAGCGTAGGGGATACCTCCCGCTGAAGTTGATGGATGGTCTCGCCGTCGTTAAGTTCCTGCTCCGAACAGTCCTTGCGGCGCAGAGCGCACAGCGCATTTACAAGATTCCAGCGAGCGTTTTGCTCTCAATAGCGATGGACCACCACGGTTTCATGGCTGATAACTTGATCAAAAACCTCAAGAGCGCCGTGGAATGGCCTGGCTGCGATTGCTGTTATTCGCCTGAGACGCTGAGGTGGTTTATGGAAATGGCGTCTCAGTTGGCTGAGTCGCGGAAGTACCAGAAGGCTATGAGGCTGTTGCCAGACATCGAAAAATATGTGAGTAAGATTTACTCTCTCGGGATGGGTGACACGATGGACGGGGAGCAAATTTTAGCTAATATTGAGGAATATGGCCTGGAAGATTGCGACTTGGCAGCTTCCCTCCAACCAGGGGAATACACAAAGGACATCTACAAAGCAGTTGTGGACTCAACCTCAGGTAAGGTGAGGTTGGAGAATGGCTTGATTGGCTCGGGGATCACCTTAGAACGTGAACGCGCCGCTCGGACCTCTGTCGATACGGCCAAGGTTGCCTAGTTAGATTCGGCCCCGCGCCCCGCGGGGCCTTCCTTCTTGGTTCAATCCGTTCCTCCAGGATATTGTCAGCTTATGGTGACCTGACCAACGTCAGGAATCTGCGTCTGATCGCTGATGAGTAAATTCCATCCCAAGCCGGCGAAACATCGCATTACACACCAACGGTCGAAAATCGACCGGCTTCCGCTGGAGGTGCGTGCCGCAATCATCACCCTCAGAGCGGACCATACTTGGGTGCAGATTGAGGAACGCTCCGCGCTGCCGTTCAACCCACACTGGCGAACGGAGGATGGTGGTTTTGTGAATTGGGACGCATTGCCGCTCGTGGCGCAAAGGCTCCTTCCTAAACGGCGCATTCCTCGCACAAATCTGCATCGGTGGTTCGGGTTGCGCGCGGGGTTGGCTGAAGCGACTTAGAGGGACTAGAACTGCCTTATTGTTCAGCTCGCGGCGGCATCGAATGTTTATAAATCAGTAAACAGTTAAGAAGGAGACAGTTCGGCCCGGTCTAGGATTGGCGTATCAGCAGTTTTGAAATCTCTCTTGTCGCTTGGATGTCGCTAGGATTGGGTAAAAATTGGCTTGGATTTATCGTATTAGTTGATTGAAATCAGTTAGATATACCATCCAAGCGACAAGTTTTTCGGACTTTATGTTTACTAAAGTTGATTAGTCTGTAAGTTGTTGATTTTGTTAGAGTCGATTTTCGCTAGGATCGGTTTACTCCCATAAAGTGGCTGTATTTCACCCTCAGTAAAGCGCCCGCGATTGCGCAGCGATTGTTATGATAAGTTGCACATTTCTTATCACTTATCCCGCGTAATCCTTCCTAATCCCTCCGAATCCCGTCACTCTCATACAATTCTGGTAACCACACGAGCGTCTGCCCCACCGCAGGT
>PMWR01000542.1 GCA_003166055.1 Acidobacteriaceae bacterium | reverse complement strand
GCGCTTTATGCGCCAATCGCAGTCGAAGGACCTGCTTCTTGGCTCTGCCATTACGACGCCTATCCCTCCGCCTCCATATCCGGCTCCGCCCACAGCAGAATCGCCTGCGGCAACGTCAGCGCTACAACAATCGCTGCCAGCGCCACCCCGTAGATAAGCAGACTCGGAGACACCGGAATCCAAGCCAGCAGTTTAGGCCTGAACGTATTCCAGTTCGCCAGCAGCCAAACTACTACAAGCACAATTGTAAGAACCTTATAGGCCACGTAGTGCGCTCTGTCGCGCTGCTCGAGCTCGCGCTCATCGCTGCGATACTCGCTCTCGCCGGGCGTGGGATGGTAAAGGTGCAGTCCCAGCACCAGAAAAGGTGGCGCCATCTCCGTGCGGCGAGGCGACTGACCATTGAACGGCTTGATGAGACCGCCCGCGTTGTACCCGCCCAGGAATAACCAGTTGACGGCGAATGTAGCATACACCAGGTAGAAGCCTGACGAGCGCCAATGATCGGCGAGGAAAAGGCCCGCCATCAGCAAAGCCATTGTTATATAGATCCCCACCACCAGCGCTCGCCGCCGCGTCCGCTGCGCCATGTCCACCCGCCTGCCCATCAGTACGAGTTCGGCTCTCACTGCGCCTCCTCCATATCCGGCTCCGTCCACAAAATCATCGATTGCGGCAAACTCCACAGGGTCAGCGTCAGCAGAAAGAGGAAGAACGGGCCCACCCTGGCGAACCACGCCGCGTGCAGCGCACCCACCACTCCGTAAATTACAAACAGCAGCAACGCGAACCACCGCGCCAACGTATAAGCGATGAAGTGCACGCGGTCACGCTCGTGCGTCTCTCGCTCGTCCAGCGAAATGTCCTGCAAGATCGCCGGGCCATTGGCCGGCTTCAGCAGCGTCTGCACCCCGCCTTGCTGGTGCGTCGGAACCCAATGCACGCCGCGAAAGGGCTTGACCAGGCCGCCGCCGCGAACCCCGCCCAGCAACGCGGGAAGAAACAGGAATATCTGAAGCATGAACAGCAGCCCCATATCCTCAACCCCGTGGTGCGCCTGGTGAAGAAGGAAAGCAAAGCAGGCGAAGGCGACGAAGCACCAATAGCCGGCCACCAGCATTCGCCTTCTACTGCGGCTGCCAACCAGGAATCGCAGCCCTTGATTCGTCGAGATCATCGCTTTTCCTCCACGTCGGCCGTGAACCAGAGGATTAAGGAGTCCGGGAGCGTTAGAGCGGCGAACAACAAAATGGCAGCAACGCCGAAGAGCAGGTTATCGTTGATCCACGGGTGCCGGACGGCCAATGCCGGCCATGCCCGTTCGTGGATTTGGCTCTGCCGTTGCTGGAAGATCAGTATCCAAATCCATAGAATTCCCAGGTTGAGTACGTGGTAACTCCAAAAATGTGCATGGTCGCGCCGGCGCAAGTCCCGTTCATCCGGCACATCGCGCAGATCCGGATCGTCCGGAAACAGAAATCTTCCAATCCACGATTTGCGTGGGGCCTTGGTTCTCCACAGAATCTTCTTGCTGCGGTAGCGTCCAGTCAGCCGGGCAAAAATCAGCGCGGGCACACCCATCAGAAGCGGGATCCAAATCATCGTTGGGAAGCCCCATTGATCGACGAACCACGTGGCAGTCAGATATGCGACGAACCCAGCGTGGACCAGAGCAACCAGCCAACGACGCCGCGCGCGGGAAGCAAAGCTGGTGTGCATACCGAACAATTCAAGTTCAGTCCTCATGAGGTTCGCTCCTTGACGGCATCCGCCTCGACGGCGCCGTCGATTTTTCTTGTCCCGTACACCTGCTGGCTCAGCGGCTGAAACGGCTCCTTCGAAAAAATCGCCTCCACCGGCAGTCCGAAATACTCGCCCAGCGCCAGCGCCAGCTTCAAGCTGGGCGAGTAGTCCCCGCGTTCCAGAAACCCAATCGTCTGGTAGTTCACGTCCATCGCGTCCGCCAGGTCCTGCCTGCTGATCCCGCGCTCCGCCCGCAACACGCCAATGCGGTTGTACAGACCGCTCTCACCGGGCCTTTTCTGGGATGCACTGTTCATATTCCAAATGTATTGTTATGTAATTCAAATATTTTGTCAAGAATGAAAACATATGATCCTGCTGAGGCCCGCCGTAGTCGGCACTCTCCCGCCGGGCTTAAGATCAAAAGGGGAGATACAATGGATCGCCGAGAGTTCCTGCTTCGCAGTGCCGCTGTTTCCGGCGCAGTCGCCTGGCCCGCAATCGCTTGGCCAAGCATGTCTCTATCGCAGTCCGCGCCGTCCTCTGCGGCGGAACTGACTTTGCATCCGCAGCCGGATGCAGTCAAAATTCCGCTTACCTATTCCGGCCTGAGCTACGAACTCGCCCAGCTCACCGATCCCGCCTTCTTCTCCGCGGCCAACCGCGATCTTGTCGCCTATTTCCGGCTCTTGAGCCCCAATGGCGTTCTGCGTGTCGGCGGCAACACCAGCGAGTTCTGCTGGTTCCGGGCCAATGCCTCAACGCCGGAGCCGAAGCTCCACGTCCCCTCCGGCAACAGCGATACGAACTGGATGCCCCACCGCCTCTTCGCCATCGAGCCCGCCGCAATCGATGCGCTAGCCGGTTTTCTTGAGGCTACAGGCTGGCGGCTGATCTACGGCCTCAACCTGGGCAACAGTTCACCCCAGCGAGCCGCTGAAGAAGCCGCGTACGTTGCTGCCAAGGTTGGCCAGCGGCTGGAGTTCTTCCAGATCGGCAATGAGCCCGACCTTTACCACAACGCCAGCAATGGCACCCGCCCTCCAAACTGGGGCTTCGCCGATTATTTAGAGGACTGGACAGCCTTTGCCGAGGCCATCGCCCTCCGAGTGCCCAGCGCCCGCTTTGGCGGACCGGATGTCGGCGCCTCGTCGGACTGGGTCATTCGTTTTGGCGAGCAGGTTCCCGCCAGAATCGGTGCTCGCCTCATCGCCCTGACCGGCCACTACTACGCCGAGGGTCCGCCCAACGATCCGCGCATGACCACCACCCGGCTTTTGGCCGGCAATCCAAACATTCCCGCCGAAATGCAGCGCATTGAAGCGGGGTCGCGGGCGCACGGCCGTGTCTACCGGATGACCGAAGGCAACTCCTGCTATCGCGGCGGCAAGCCCGGCATGAGCGACGCCTTCGCCGCCGCTTTGTGGGGCGGAGATTACATGTTGCTGCTGGCCAGCCTGGGATGTGCCGGCGTCAATCTGCACGGGGGCAGCAGTGCCTTTCTCACCGCGAGCCTCGGCGATCACACCCCGGGCATGGATGTGGCGAAGACCCCGCAGAAGGTGAAAGGCGGCTTCTATACGCCCATTTCCACTGAGCCGGGCAGCCCGGACAGGGCCGCCCCCATCTTTTACGGAATGTTGCTCGCCAACCAGCTTGCCGGCGGCATGCCGCTCCAGGTGGAGGGTCTGCCGACGGGCGTGAACGCAACCGCCTACGCCGTGCAGAGCGACCACGGTTTCAAGGTTGCCATTTTCAACAAGGATGAGCACCAGGCCCTGGATCTGATCCTCCGCGTGCCGCTGAACCTTCGTCCGCCAGGCAAGGTGCGCCGCGCGACTGCCTGGAGACTGGCTGCTCCCGCGCTCGATTCAACTCAGGGTGTGACCCTCGCCGGCGCCTCAATTGGCGAGCACGCCGCCTGGCGCCCAATGCAGGCCGAGTCGCTTCCGTTCCAAAGCGAAACCGCTCAAATCAGAGTTCCAGCAGCCAGCGCCGCCCTCGTCTTCCTCACCTGAACTCACGAAGACTGCCAATCTGGAAATTGGCCCGCAGCGAAAGACGAGCTAATAGCTA
>PMWR01000445.1 GCA_003166055.1 Acidobacteriaceae bacterium | reverse complement strand
ATGAAGATTATGATTGAGCCTGTTTCTGGCGCGGGAGTAGATTAGGAGGGCATTGATGGCGACAACCATGAAAGCCGCAATCCTCCACGGTCGCGAAGATATTCGCATTGAGCGTGTTCCTGTGCCCGAAGCGGCNNATGATTGTGCCTCCGGCGCTGTTTGGCCACGAACTGGCGGGGACAGTTGTGGAGGCGGGCGAGGGAGTGGTCGGCTTTGCTCCCGGCGATCGCGTTGTCGCGCTCAACTCCGCGCCCTGTGGACAGTGTTTCTTCTGTGAGCGCGGCCAGGAGAATCTTTGCGACGATCTGTTGTTCAACAACGGCGCGTATGCGGAGTTCATTCGCATTCCGGCGCGGATTGTGGCCAAGAATACGCTGCATATTCCCGACCACGTGCCGCTGGAGCATGCGGCGCTGACGGAGCCGCTGGCTTGCGCGGTGCATGGATTTGAGGATTCGCGCCCGCGAACAGGCGACACGGTGGCTGTGATTGGCGGAGGGCCGCTGGGGTTAATGATTCTGCATGTGGCAGCGCTGTCTGGATGCAACGTGATTGCTATCGTAAAACATGATGGTCAGGTGGAAGCNNGCCATTCGCGAGACGCGCGAACTGACGCCGAAGAACCGGGGCGTGGATATTGCGATTGAAGCGGTGGGAGTGCCGGATGCGTGGCAGGAGGCGGTCGAGCTGGTGCGCAAAGGAGGCACGGTGAATTTCTTCGGCGGTTGCGCCGTGGGAACGCACGTGACTCTGGATACCAACCGGATTCACTATAGCGATATCACGCTGCGGGCTACCTTCCATCACACGCCGGCGATCTGCCGCAAGGCGCTGGATATTATTGCCGGCGGGCGATTCCAGGCGGGAGCTTTCATTACCGGTCACGCGCATTTATACGAACTTAACCGCGTCTTTGAGAAGCTGATGAAGCGGAGCAGCGAGATCAAGACCGCCATTGTTCCCTGAGGCGAAGCCATGGCCAAGACGGAGGACCCGATACCGGAAACGGATGCGCTGGAGAAACAACTATTGATCCTGCGTGGCTGGGCGGCGCTGCCGGAGAATTATCGTATCCCGGACGTTGCGCCGACGCTGGACGAAGCGCGGGATTTCTGCAAGCAGTTGGCGGAGTCGCACTACGAGAATTTTCACGTGGTGTCGTGGTTCCTGCCCAAGGAACTGCGTCCGCACTTTCATGCAATTTATGCCTACTGCCGCATCTCGGACGATTTGAGTGACGAAGTGGGTCATCCAGAGGCGGCGCTCGCGTTGCTTGAAATTTGGGGCGAGGAGTTGGACGCCTGCTACGAGGGCAGGGCGCGGCATCCNNGAGGAGAAATTCCGGCTGTCGGATCTGACCTGCACGGCTTTGCAACTCGCAAATTTCTGGCAGGACGTTCGCGAGGATTACGCGCGTGGGCGAGTGTATATTCCGCAACGGGACCTGGAGGTCTTTCACGTATCGGAGAAGACGCTGGCGGAGGCGATTGCCACAGACAAGTTCCGCGGCCTAATGCGCACCGAGGTCAGTTATGCGCGCGATCTTTTTGAAGAGGGACTGCCGCTGATCGGGATGGTGAATCGGAACCTGGCGCTGGACCTGGATCTGTTCAGCCGGGGGGGACTGGAGATTTTGCGGGCGATTGAGAATCGAGGCTACGATGTGCTGAGTGCCCGTCCGGCGATATCGAAAAGCGCGAAGCTGAGGCTTGCGCTGAGGGCGGTGAGCGCCCGGTTGCTGCCCTTCGGGGGGCTCGGAAGAGGCGCGCGGCGCGCAGAGTCGGCGGCTTGACGCACGATCACTCATTGGACGAGGCCTACGCGGTCTGCCGGGCGATTGCCAAACGCGAAGCGAAGAACTTCTACTACGCCTTCGTTGCACTTCCGGCGCCGCGGCGGAATGCCATCTGCGCAATCTACGCTTTTATGCGAAAGGCCGACGACCTGGCCGACGATGAAAGCATTTCGATTGACGAACGGCGTGTGCGGCTGAATGCGTGGCTGGCAGCGTGGCGCGCGGCAAGCGATCGTGGCGCAACAGGCGACCCGGTGTTTGTTGCCGTGCGCGATGCAACGGTGCGGTTTGGGATTCCGCTGACGTTGTTGGATGAACTGGTGGCCGGCGTCACGATGGATTTGGACTCGGCGAAGGGAGANNTGCGCGATGTGGCCGAGGATGCGGAGCGGAATCGCGTGTATCTGCCGCTGGAGGATTTGAAGGCGCATGGAGTATCGCTGGATGGGCTGTTGCATCGCGCGAAGGGCGCGACGCCAACAAATGAAGAGCGCGCACTGCTGCGAGAGATTGCCCAGCGAGCCGAGCGGTACTATCAATCGGGGCAGGCGCTGATGCCGTTGATCGAAAAGGAGAGCCGGCCAGCGTTGTGGGTGCTGGTTCGGATCTATCATGCGTTGTTGATACGGATTGAGGCGGCGGACTACGACGTGTTTTCGAAGAGGGCGAGCGTGCCGACCGCTGAGAAGCTGCGAATTCTGATTGTCGGGCTGGTCCGGATGGGCTGGGTGAGGATCGCAGGTTGAGCGGCTCAATAGAGAATCTGGCAAAAACAGTAACGGTTATCGGCGGCGGCGTGGCGGGCATGAGTGCTGCCTGTGCGCTGGCGGAGGTGGGACTGCGCGTGCAACTGGTGGAGCGGCGCGGCTATCTTGGCGGGCGAGCCAGTTCGTATCTGCATCCGGGCGCGGGCGAGGTGATCGACAACTGCCAGCATGTGCTGTTTGGCTGTTGCACGAACCTTGCGGGGTTCTATCGGCGCATCGGCGTTGCGGACCAGATTCACTGGACCAGTGAGATGACCATGATTGAGCCGGGCGGCAGGCGGTCCAAGCTTGGACCTTCGTTTTTGCCTGCGCCGCTGCATGGACTGCCCAGGCTGATGTCGGCACATGCGTTCACGTTTGCGGACAAGATTGCGGTGGGGCGGGCGTTTGGCGCGCTGATGCTGCCTGTGTCGGAGAACTCAACGGAGAGCCTGGGCGCCTGGCTCAAACGACATGGACAGACAAAGGGCGCGCTCGACCGCTTCTGGCGGCTGGTGATTGCGAGCGCGCTGAATGCGGACATTGACTCGATTGCGCTGCAGTACGCGGCCAAGGTGATCCGCGAACTGTTTATGAACTCGGCCTTCGCGGGCAGCATGGGGATGAGCACTGTNNAATGTGGAGTCCGCTGAATGGGATGAAGAGAGTTTTCAATGGTCAGTGAATACGCGCAATGGTGTGCTTCTGTCCGACTTTCTGGTGCTGGCAATGCCTTTTGAGGCTACGGCGAAGCTGCTGCCGAACCTGCCGCCGGTAGATGGGGCCGACGCGCTTGCCGAGCAGCTTGAACGTCACGAGCCCTGGCCCATTTGCAGCGTGCATTTGTGGTTTGACCGCGAGATTACCGAGTTGGATCACGCCGTGCTGCTGGACCGCGAGATTCACTGGATGTATAACAAGGGCCGCTTGCAGCCGTGGCGGAAGTTGCAGGGGAGTTACGTGGAGTTGGTGGTGAGCGCCTCGCGGACCTTTGCCGCGCTTGGCCGTGAGGAAGCGATTGCCCTGGCGGTGAGGGAATTGGGAGAGTTCTTTCCCGCCGTCGCATCGGCAAAGCTGGAGAAGGCTGTGCTCGTTAAGGAGATGCGCGCAACGTTTGGGGTGCCTCCGGGGATCGATGCTGCGCGGCCGACTTCAGTTTCGCCGTGGCAGAATTGCTTTCTGGCTGGGGACTGGACAGCAACAGGCTGGCCTTCGACCATGGAGAGCGCGGCGCGGTCGGGGCATCTGGCCGCAGAGGCAATCTGCGCAAGCATGGGGGAAACACGGAGGATTCTCAATGCGGATTTGAAGCCGCGGGGATTGATGCGGCTGGTGAAGGTAGGGAATAGCGAATAGGGATTAGGGATTAGGGTGGGCGCCTGGTTGGTGCGAGTTGCTGCCGGCGCCCATCAGGACCAGGGAGCGCTGGGCGAATGGCGCATATACGAGGAGCGTGGTGCAGGCCAGGGCCATGCCATAGTTAATGTGGTGCAGGAGCAGGAAGGGCGAAAGCGCCCACAACTCATCGAGGGCAAGGAGAGCCGGCCAGATTTTCAGGAAATTGGTGCGGGCGCCGGGGGCATAAAAAAGTGTCGTGGTGAGAACGAAAGCGCGGACGGGAATCAGGATTCCGGCGGTCACGATCAGGACGTTCAGCGCCAAAGTGGATTTGGGCAGCGGCGAGAAGA
The DNA here is from genome assembly GCA_003166055.1 of Acidobacteriaceae bacterium. Next base: position 2,536 of record PMWR01000445.1, on the reverse strand, counting down.
GGTCTTCGATCTCAGCCAGATTAGTCAGTGCACCGACGTAGAAGGCCACGTACATCAACTGCAACAGAACGAAAAGCGTCTGCACGACGCGATGGGAGGCTTGCGGAAGCTCGTCTGGTGAGGCGAGAATACGGCTGACCAGATTGGGCTCGCGCTCCGCGTGAACTGCCGGCTGCTTCGCTAATGCCGCAGCTTGTTCTTCTGGAACCGCTGTTGGGTTTCCGGCCGCGAGGGGTAGCGGCGCGGTCTCGGGCGTGGGCGGATCTTGATCGAAGACGATTTGTTCAACAGGAGCGACGAAGCGATAGCCGCGGCGGGCCATGGTCTCAACAAATCTTGGATTGGCGGCTGAGTCGCCAAGGGCTTCACGAATGCGATTGACGGCGGAGTTGACGCCGTGTTCCGCATCCACAAAGACGCCGTCGGGCCAAAGCTTATGCGAGATTTCTTCTCGCGTGATCAACTGTCCGGGACGTTCGAGGAGCATGGTGAGGATCTGGAAGGGCTGCCCGTTCATCTTGATGCGGACGCCCTTGCGCCGCAGCTCTCCGGTGGTAGCGTCGGCTTCAAAGATGCCGAAACGATAGCGCCGGGCTGGCTCAAGTTCAGTCATGGGTTGTCCTGTCTGGGGATCAGTGTACGCGAACGGGAGTTCAATTCCAACCTGCCCGGTAATGTACAACTTCTTGTAAATTAAAGCAGCGTAAATACTTGCACGGTGAGAATCAATCCTGAACAAATGAGATTCCATGCATTGCATTTGAAGTTCAGGCTGAGGCATGGTGCAAGGCATGACGGGACGGCATGTTTTGAATCTGCGGAGTGGGCTGGGGGTTGGCGGGCTGCTGTTGGTGTTGTTTGCGGCAGCGGCTCCGTGGTGCGCCGCGGTGGAGCCCACGCCGGCAGCGGTGTCGGTTTTCAGCGCATATATGCGCGGGGTTGAAGCGCGGCTGACGGGGCAGCATCGGTCGCAGAACGGATTTCTTGCGCCTGTGGCTGTTGGTCAGGGCGGCGCGACGCGATTGCGCAAGGGCGAGTTGATTGTGGAGAAGCTGACGGCCACGGATTTGAGCAGTGAGGGGGCAATGCTGCACCACTGGCGCGGGACCGCGTTTGCGCCGGGGGCGACGGCTGCAGATTTTGAGCGACTGATGAAGGACTTCGAAGCGTATCCTCAGCGCTTCGCGCCGCAGGTGATTCGGGCGACGGTGCTGGCGCAGCAGGGGGATGGTTTTCGTGCGGTGATGCGGGTTCGGCAAAAGCATGTGATCACGGTGGTGATGGATACGGCGTACGACATTACGTTTGCGCGGCTCGATGGACAGCACGGGTACACCATTTCGCGGAGCACACAGATTGATGAGGTGGATGGGGCGGGGAGTAAGTCAGAGCGTGTGTTGAGTGGCGCCGAGGAACATGGGTTTCTGTGGCGACTGAATACTTACTGGAGTTATGAGGAGCGGGACGGCGGGCTCTATATGCAGATCGAGTCAGTGTCTCTGACGCGGGCCGTACCGCGCGGGCTGGGATGGGTGGTGGGGCCGTTTGTGGAGTCTGTTCCGCGGGAATCGCTGGAGTTTACTCTGCGGGCTGTGCGTGAGGCGCTGCGGAAGCAGGTTTTGTGAGATGGAAATGAAAAGGAGAAATGTGAGTGCGAATTCGGTTTCGGTGAAGCAAGAAGTGGTTTTTGCATCTGAGCGGCGAGTCAACCGGGCTCTGACCGCTCGGTTAGAGAAATGCGTGCTGCAGTGGCTGGCGGAACGGACGCCGCGGTGGGTTACATCGGACCAGCTCACGGCGCTTGGGCTGGGCGCGCAGGTTGGAGCAGGCATCTGCTATGCGGTGGCGCGCTCCGAGAGGCTTGCGCTGCTCGGAGTGATTGCGTTCATTGTGCTGAACTGGCTGGGAGACAGCTTGGATGGGACGCTTGCTCGGGCGCGCCAGCAGCAGCGGCCTCGCTATGGATTCTATGTCGACCACATGGTGGACATATTTGGTTCTATCGCTCTTATGTGCGGGCTGGGCTGCTCGGGGCTGCTGCATTGGCAGACGGCGATGGCGATGCTTGTGGCGTTTCTGCTGCTGTCGAGCGAAAGCTATCTTGCTACCTATTCGCTGGGCTGCTTTGAAATGTCGCAAGGGATCTTTGGTCCGACGGAGATTCGCATTCTGCTGATCATCGGGAACCTTGCGCTGCTGCGCAGTCCTTACTCGGTATTGTTCGGGCACAGGATATTGCTGTTCGATGTGGGAGGAACGATTGCAGCGGCGGCCATGCTGGCGATGGCCATTACTGTTGCGGTGCGGCATACGGCGGAGCTTTATCGGCAGGAGCCGTTGCCATGAAGGCACTTGTGCGCTGGAGCAAGTTCAACCTTGTGGGAGCTATGGGGATGGCCGTGCAACTCGGCGCGCTGGCGCTGTTTGACAGGTTGGTGCCTGGGCACTATCTGTATGCGTCCGCGGCGGCGCTTGAAGTGACTCTGCTGCATAACTTTGTGTGGCACTGCAGATTCACCTGGCGAGACAGACGCGA
>PMWR01000099.1:10683-13454 GCA_003166055.1 Acidobacteriaceae bacterium | reverse complement strand
TCGCGCCCGGTTTGCAGTGTGTACGCGATTCCGTTCAACGGCTTGTTGTCGGCGCCCATTGCGAGATGGTTGAGCAAATTCGCGGCTGCCTGGCGAAGTTGATCGGCGGTCCGTGCGGAGAGAACGATAAGCTGCGGGAGGCCGGGATCGTGAACTGCTGTGGAACCATGCCACTCCTGGACCACGACGTGCGCGTTGGAGCCTCCCGCGCCAAAAGAGGAGAGGCCGGCAATGCGCGGCGTATGAGTCCACTCCGCGAGTTGCTGCTGCACGAGGAATGGAGAGCTTTCAAAATCAATATGCGGGTTGCGGGTGCTGGAATGGAGCGAGGGCGCGAGCTGCCGGTGCTTCATTTGCAGCAGAACCTTGGTCAGCCCCGCGATGCCGGCCGCGGACTCGCAGTGGCCGATGTTCGACTTGACCGACCCGATGGCACAGAAGCCGCATTCGGCGCCACTGCCGCGGAAGGCTTTGGTGAGGCCGTCGATCTCGATCGGGTCGCCTAGCAGCGTGCCGGTGCCATGGGCCTCGACGTAGCTGATTTCGCGAGGCGATACGCGTGCCTGACGCAGCGCCGCTTCAATGACCTCCTGCTGCGCGGATGGATTCGGGACGGTGTACCCATTGGTCTTGCCGCCGTGATTCAGGGCGGTTCCGCGAAGGATGCAGTAGATATGGTCGCCGTCGGCCTCGGCCTTNNGAAACGAACTGTCCCTGGCCGAGAAGAAGATACTTGTTCGGATGCAGCGAGAGGTTCACGCCGCCGGCGAGAGCCATCTCGATGTCGCCGCTGAGCAGGCTTTGGCAAGCCAGGTGAATGGCGGTGAGCGACGAAGAGCACATCGAATCGACGGTAATGCTCGGGCCGCGGAGGTTGAGGAAGTAGGAGACGCGATTGGCCACGCTGGCGGCGCTGCCGGAGAGCGCGACGGGGCGTCCGTGAGCCTGCTCTTCAGCCCCGTAAAGCTGATATTCGGAGTACATGACGCCGACGTAGACGCCGACGGCCCGGCGCGCGTCGAGGTCGCGCGCGTAGCCTGCATCCTCCAGCGTCTTCCATGCGGTTTCGAGGAACAGGCGCTCCTGCGGGTCGATGACGGCGGCTTCGAGCGGCGAAATCCTGAAGAAGCCGGGGTCGAATTTGTCGATGTCGTCCAGGAATCCGCCCCACTTGCTGCGGACTTTGCCTTCGCCATTCTTTTGCGGATCGTAATAGAGGTCATGATTCCAGCGGTCGCGGGGAATCTCAGTAATGCAGTCGATTCCGGCGCTGAGATTACGCCAGAACGCCGCGATGTTCGGCGCTTTCGGATAGCGGCCGCTAAGGCCGACGATGGCGATNNGGCTTTGCCGGTTCCACCGGGATGGCTGTGGCGGGGATAGACCGTGCCGGCGCGGGGCTGGTGGAGAGAATCGTCTTTAACCGGTCTGGATAAGCCGCGAGGAAATGTCGCGCAAGCGCACGCACATTCGCGTGTTCGAAAAACAGGGTCTTCGGCAAGAGGCCCCAATCCCGCTCAAGCTGGGCGGTGACTTCGAGGACCATTACGGAGTCGATGCCGTATTCCTCGAAGGACTGGCCTGCATCGATTCGGTCCGCGGCGAGCTTCAGCGGGATGGAGAGCTGGCGCTTAAGGTAGGCGATGACGTCGTCCTCGGAGACTTCGCCTGTCGCGGCCGGGTGCGTTATTTCCGCCGGATTCGGGGAATCGATCAATGTCCGGCGCAGCTTCTCGCGATCTCCATAGAGCACCAGACGATGCGGCTGGGCAGCAGCGCAGGAGGCGTCGAGAACCTGCATGGCTATTGCGGTTGGAATGGCTTCGGCGCCAGTGGCCTCATGCATCATCTTTCCGGTTTCGGCGCTTACAGTCATGCCGCCCTCGGCCCAGAGCGGCCATCCGAGCGAGACGATGCGACCTTCACTGGATTCCGCAAATGCGTCGAGGAATGCGTTGGCGGCGGAGTAGTCGCACTGGCCGAGGTTGCCGAGGGATCCGGCGGCGGCGGAGTAGAGGACGAAGAAATCCAGCGGCTCGGAGGCGGTGGCGCGATCGAGATTCAGGACGCCGGCGATCTTGGGCGCGAGAACCTCGCGGACCTGTTGCTCCGTCTTTTTCAGGATGAAGGCATCGCGAATGATGCCGGCGCTATGGATGATGCCATTGAGCAGGCCGAAGCGTTCGCGGATTGTGTGCAGCGCGGCCTGAACACTCTCAAACGAGGAGACGTCGCATGGCAGGTACAGCGCCTCGGAACCTGTGTTTTCCAGTTCCTTGAGAATGCCGCGGAGGTGTTCGTTCGCCTCGCCTCTGCTGCTCAGGACGATCTTTGCCCTGGCGTTCGCGGCGATATGGCGGGCGGTCAGGAGTCCAAGGCCTCCGGCGCCGCCAGCGATCCAGTAGACTGCGCCGTCGCGGAAGGGAGGCTTCGCGGTTTCGATGGGCAGCGGAGCGTCAAGGAATCGCCTGACCTCGCGAATCCCGGAGGCGCTCCAGCGCACCTCCGTCACACCTGGCGCCGAGGCATCGATTTCCTGCTGAATTCGAGCGAGGTGAAGATCGGCGGGGCAGTGAATGATCTTCGCCTGCACGGTTGGATTTTCACGCGCCGCCGTCCTGAGCATTCCGGCGAGAGCCGCAACGAGGCAGGCGTCGTCCGCAGGGCCTTGCAGCACAACATAGCGATGCGCCTGCGGGCCAGACTTCCGCAGGGCGCTTTGGATGTGGCCGAAGAGATTTACGATGGCGGCTTCGGGTTCGTCAGGAAGC
>PMWR01000099.1:0-10673 GCA_003166055.1 Acidobacteriaceae bacterium | reverse complement strand
TCGGATGTTGGGCTATGCAGGATCAATTCCGCGAGTGCATAGGGAACTGATGCCGACGAAGCAGGCGATCCGCTGCCGGCAACGAGGCCGAGGCCGGCCTGGAGAGCGCCGTCCAGCATTCCGGGATTGAGCCAGAGGCCATCCGCGCAACCGGCGGTTTTCAATTCCGCGAGGGCTTCGTCGTTGTGGTACCAGAGTGTCTGAATGGTCTGGAACGAGGGGCCATATTCGATCCCCGTGCTCGCAAACAGCGCATAGCAATCCGCGCCCGTCATCTGCTGAACGCAGCGGGATTGAATCGCAGCGAGATCCAACTGCGGCGGGGCGACTTCCGGCGCGCGAAAATCGACTGCGCCACGGCAGCAGGGTTTGCCATTCTGCTGAACTTCGAAGGTCAGGGAATCGCCGGGTGTCAGGCTGATCGAAACGCTGCCCTGGGTGTCCGGAACGCCGTCCTGAATCACAATCGGACGCATCCATGCGACGTTGTGAATGCGGGCAACTGTCCGGTGCGTGGCGAGGGATGCCGCGGCGCGCGCCATTTCAAGAATTGCGACAGCCGGGAGGAGCCGTTCGCCGCCGACGCGATGATCGGCAAGGTATGGCTCGCTTCCGCTGAAGGTTGTCGTAAATTTCTGCTCGAACAGATCGGACTGATTTGCGCCGAGGAGCGGGTGCAGTCGAGTGACAGCGGCTCCCGGCATGGATGTCGAGGGTGTCGGCCAGCAGCGCTCTTCAGCGAAGGGGTAGCCGGGAAGAGAGATTCGCCGCGGAGGAGCATCGCCTTGAAGCGCGTCCCAGTTGATGGCGATACCTATGGAATAAAGCCGGCCTAGCGCGATCAGTTTGCCGCGCGCATCGACGCCGGCGCGGTCAAGCGTTCGCAGCGAATCGGTGAGATGACCGGCCAGCTCGCGAAAGACGGCGCGGTCGGCCGGCGCGGCGGAGCCTTCCTGACCGAAGAGGATGTGCTCCGGAGTCTTGCCTGCGAGCGCTGCCCTGGCCGCTTCCGCGGCCTCGCTCAAGGAGGCCACGACCAGCGCGCAACGCCGCGCGAAATGGCTGCGGCCGCGATTGAGCGTGAAGGCGACATCGTCGAGCCGCGCAGACTCTCCACTGCGGTCAACCCATTCCGCCAGATCGCGCAGCTTTTCACGAAGGGCATCGTCGGTCTTCGCGGAGAGGGTAAGCAGGTGATAGCCGCGCGTCCCGAATTCGGGCTTGGCGGCAGGGATGTGCTCCTCGAAGACGAGATGCGCGTTGGTTCCGCTCAGCCCGAAAGAACTCAACGCGGCGAAGCGCGTGGATTGGCCGGCGGACAGCTCCCAGTCGCGGCATTCCGTATTGACAAAAAACGGGCTCGATTCGAGATCGATGTGCTCGTTAAGCCGATTGAAGTGAAGCGTCGGAACCAATTTGCGATGCTCGATGCAGAGCAGAGTCTTGATGGCGCCCGCAATTCCCGCCGCGGCTAGTGCGTGCCCGACATTGCTCTTTACCGACCCGATAGCGCAATAGCCGGTCTTTGAGGTGGTTGCGCGAAAGGCGTGGGTGAGAGCTTTCAACTCAATCGGGTCGCCGAGTCTGGTGCCGGTGCCGTGCGCTTCCACGAGCCCGATGGCTTCGGGGGAAACACCGGATCGCTCATAGACATCCCGCTCCAGACGCTCCTGCGAAACCGCGCTGGGAGCGGTGATGCCGTTCGTTGCGCCGTCGTAATTGACGCCGGACCCGCGAATGACGCCGTAAATGTGATCGCCGTCGCGGATGGCATTGTCGAGCGCCTTGAGAGCCAGCACGCCGACGCCTTCCGCGAGCACGAAGCCGTCGGCCTCCTGATCGAAGGCGCGGCATTGGCCGGTGGGCGAGAGCATCGCGCCGCGGCTAGTCATGATGTGCATCGCCGGCGTGGTCATAACGTACACGCCGCCGGCGAGCGCCATTGCGCTTTCCCCTGACAGGATGCTATGGCACGCCTGATGTATGGCGACCAGCGATGATGAGCAGGCGGTGTCGATGGCCATGTTCGGGCCGGTCAAGTCGAGCAGGTATGCGATGCGCGCCGACAACATGGAGCAGGTGTTGCCCATGAGCGACTGCGCGGAAGCTGCCTTATTCGCGGAGTTGAGAACATTCAGGTAATCGCCCTGCCCCGCGCCAACGAAGACGCCGCAGGAGGTTCCGGCCAGTTGCTCGGCGGCGTAGCCCGCGTCTTCCAGCGCATGCCATGCGGTTTGTAGGAAGAGGCGCTGCTGCGGGTCCATTTGTTCGGCTTCGGCGGGCGAGAGATTGAAGAAAAGGGGATCGAAGCGATCGATAGCATCGAGAAATCCTCCCCAGCGGGAGTAGGTCTTGTTGGGCTGCTTGAAGTCGGGATCGTATACCTCGTCGAGAGACCAGCGTGACGCGGGCACTTCCTGGACCGAGCAGACGCCGCCGACGAGATTTTGCCAGAACGCATCGAGATTCTTTGCGCCGGGGAACTGTCCAGCCATGCCGATGACGGCAACGGCGGGGCGTGCATTGGATGGCGAGGTGGGTGGAGCGGGCGTTATACGCGGTTCCACTCGATGCGGCGCAGTCTCGCCGGATGCTGTTCCGTCTAATTGAATCTTCGGCTTCTGCGCGGGTTGGGGCGGCAAGGCTGAAGGCGCAGGCGCGGGGCTGTCAAGCACCAGTTTGCGCGGCGGCGGAGGCATCGGAGCGATTGTCCGAGGCGCTGCCACGCGAGCCGATTCGATCGAGCGCTGAAGTTTTCCCAGTTGTTCGGCAACATGACGCGCGTACTTGCCTACGGTGGGGCAATCGTAGAGCACGACTGCGTCCAGGTTCAGGCCATAGGCGGCATTGACATCGCGGGCCAACTCAACGGCGATGATCGAATCGACGCCAAGATCCTGAAAAACAGACTCCGGTCTCACGGCGGCTTCGCTCATGTGGAGCAGGCCGGCAAGCATGGCGCGGATTCGCTCCTCAATCGCCGCGGCATCGGCTGTTGCCGGCGGCTCTGAAGCCGCTACATGTATGCACGGCGTGGGCTGCGCAGCTACGCTCAGAGACTCCATGCGATCGATGCGGTCCTCGATTTTCCGGCGAACCTCGGGGCGCGTAATGGTCTCGTCGTGCATGGCGAGTTCTTCGTCGACCACGGCTGGAAGAACGTCCAGGATACGTTTGGCGAGAGTCCGCTTGAGCAGCTTCAACGCATCGAGCGGCTTCTCGGAGAGCGAGCGGGCCTTCGCCATTGCCTCGGCGAGCACCTCGGCTCGCGGCTTGATCGCGAGTGGAGCTCCCTTGTCTTTGAGGGCTCTGCCGGTCAGCGAGTCGGCGGTGAACATGAGTTCGTTTGCAAGGTTGGCTCCGAACTTCTCTTTGAAGAATAAGGTTGCGCCCATGCCGGGCGTGAAGCCGTACTGCATGAAATTAGCGCAGTACACGCTCTCTTCCGCGAGGAATACGATGTCCGCCTGGCAGCCGAAGGCGAGACCGCCGCCGACGGCATGTCCTTCCATCGCGGCGATGACCGGAACGGGGCAGTCCAGCAACCCGCGGTAGACGAACGGCACATCCGAGTAGCGCAGCTTGCCTTCCGAGATGCGGACCAGAGCCTCTTTCGTTCCGCCCATGCTGAAGACTTCGTCGTATCCGGCGAGCACCGCGACCTTGACGCGAGGATCGGCCGCAATCGCGGAGAAAACACGCTCCAGCTCTTCCACCATGACGCTCGACATCTGGTTGCGATTTTCGCGGTCCTCCATCTTGACGAGGGCGATGGAGTTATCGAGGAGCCGGCAACTCACCACCGATAACTCAACCGGCAGGATGGTAGGGAGCACGGCGCGCACTGGGGCAGGTTTCTGGTCATAACTGTCGAACCAGTATCGCTGCGAGCGATCAAAGGGGTATAGAGGCAGCGGCACACGACGCGGCACGGTGCGCTGCGGACCGGAACCCTCCGCATCTATGCCCGTCTCGTTGAGGCTCGTCGCATCCAGGCGCGTCCAGTCGATATGTGCGCCGCTGGTCCAGAGTCGCGCGAGATCTTCGAGGCGGCGATTGCGAAGCGCTTCCTCCAGTTCCTCCACGACGGCAGGATCGGATTGCGAAACGCTGCGCACGGGCCGTTCCCGTGGGCCGCTTCCGAGGAATGCGCCCTCGACATCGGATGCACCGTCCAGCCATGCGTCGATCTTCGCGGCCAGGCTACGGCGCGTGTCGGCAACAAAAGCGATGCGGTGCTCCATTGCCTCGCGGCCAATTCGGAGTGTGTGCGCAATGTCTGCGAGAGGCGCTGTCAGGTGGTCTCTCAGATGCGCGGCGGATTCGCGCAGACGCTCGGCACTCTGCGCCGAGAGAACGATGAGCGCAGGCTCATTGGCGGCGGAGGTTGTGTCCGTTTGCGGATACTCTTCCACGATGATGTGAGCGTTCGAACCGCCCGCGCCGAATGATGAGATGCCGGCGATGCGCTTGCCTGTGTTCGGCCGCCAATCCGACAGCGTGCGCTGGACCGTAAACGGGGTGGTCGAGAAATCGATATTCGGATTGAGTTCCGCCGCGTGCAGCGAGGGCGCGAGCTGACAGTGCCGCATCTGCAAAAGCACTTTTGTGAGGCCGGCAATGCCGGACGCGGCTTCGCAATGTCCGATATTCGACTTGACCGATCCGATGGCGCACTGCTGCGGCGGGGCGGATTGGTAAGCCTTGCTCAGGCCGGCTATCTCGATGGGATCTCCCAGCGGCGTGCCGGTGCCGTGCGCTTCGATGTAGCTGATGGCCGATGTGTCAATGCGAGCCTGCGCAAGCGCGCGAGCGATTACCGCGGCCTGCGCATTGGGATTGGGCACGGTATAGCCGTTGGTCTTGCCGCCGTGATTCAGCGCCGTGGCCTTGATGACACCGTATATTCGATCACGGTCGCGGAGCGCCTTCGAGAGCGGCTTGAGGAGAATGCAGCCGGCGCCTTCGCCNNAAGAACTGGCCCTGGCTGAGAATGACGTACTTGTTGGGATGAAGCGACAAGTTGACGCCGCCGGCCAGCGCAAGCTCGCATTCGCCCGCGTGCAGGCTTTGGCAGGCGAGATGCACGGCGGTCAGCGATGAGGAACACATCGTATCCACCGCCATGCTGGGCCCGTGAAAATTGCAAAAGTATGAAACGCGATTGGCGATGCCGGCAGAGATTCCAGACAGGCCGGTGGCCTTGCCGCGAGCCTGCTGCTCAGCGCCGTAGAGCTGATATTCCTGATAAGTCACGCCGACAAAGACGCCGACGTTTCCGGGCAGATCTTCCGAACCGGTCCATTGCAGCGCGCGGCGCGTATAGCCCGCGTCTTCGAGCGTCTGCCATGCGACTTCAAGGAAGATGCGCTCCTGCGGGTCCATGCGCTCGGCTTCGCGCGGCGAGATGTTGAAGAATGGGGCGTCGAACCTGTCGATGGCGTCTAAAAATCCGCCCCAGCGATGCTGAGGGTGCAGCGAAGGGTTCCAACGGTCAGGTGGAATTTCAGTAACGCAATCGCGGCCCGCCTTGAGGTTCTCCCAGAACTGGTCCAGATCCGGCGCCTGCGGGTAGCGGCCCGCCACGCCGATGATTGCAATCTCTTCGCCGGGCGAGCGTGTTGGGTCGTGAGGCCGCCGCGCCGCGGTTTTTAGTTCGCGGCACAGACGCAGACCCTCCTCCGCCGGCAGCCTGCCCTCGCCGATGTCCCGCAGGATCGAGCTGATTAGTTTCTGGAACATATGAGTGAACCAAAGTGCATCGACAACTCTTCATCGGAGATCTCATCGCGGAGAAACTGCGCCGCCAGGCGATCCCAGCCGTTGGTATGTGTTTTCGGAGAGAGAGGCTGTGGTTTCGCCTCTCCCAGCAGGTCATGTAAGGCGTCCCCGTGTGCTTTCAGGAAGTAGTCTACTAGTTCCTCGAGTGTCTGGTACTCGAAGAAAAGGGTTTTCGAGAGCGGCCCGAAGACGTTCTCCAACTCGCTGTTCAGCCGCACGACCATGACGGAGTCGATGCCGTACTGTTCGAAGGGCGTGTCGGGTTCGATTCGCTCTGGAGGAACCTTCAGAATAGCCGACAATCGCGCCTTGAAAAACTCGAAAGCTGCCGGCCGCATCCGGTCGCCCAGCGGGCCATCCGCCGGGCTTTGCCGCCGAGGAGGGGAAGGAGCCGATTCCGGAGGCTCAATGCGCATGAAGAGTCGTTCCCGCAGCTTCGACCGATCGCCTGCGGCAACGAGCACATAAGCAAAGGGGCTTTGTAAGGCCTGCTCGAAGACGCGGACTCCTGCCGCGGTGGGCAACGGTACGGCTCCGCTCCGCTGCCTCATGACCGCCTCGGTCGCACGATCGACGCCCATGCCGCCGCCCGCCCATAGCGGCCAGCCGATCGAGACGGTGATGCCCGACCGTCCGCCGCTTTCGACCAACGCATTGCGGCGCACAGCGAACTCATCGAGGAAGGCATTCGCCGCGGCATAATCGGCCTGTCCGGGATTGCCGAATACGCCGCTGCCGGAGGAGAAGAAAGCGACGAAATCCAACGGCTCATCGCGCGTAACCTCGTCGAGGTTCACGGCTCCGCGCACCTTTGGCCGCAACACGGCTTCGGCCTGCTCCTGTGTCTTCTTGAGCAGGTATGCGTCCTGGATTACGCCCGCGCTGTGAATCATGCCGGTGACCTGCCCGTACCGAGACTTGATCTGCCGGAAGGCTGTCTCGACTGAGCCGCGGTCGCCGATGTCGACCGGAAGATACTCGATGGCAACGCCACGCGCGCGCAGGGCATCCGCCCAGGCTCCGCGCTCGGGCGTCCACTCGCTGCGGCCGGAAAGAATGATCTTCGCGCCGCAAATGGATGCAAGGTGTTCCGCGAAGATGCGGCCAAGGCCGCCGAGGCCGCCGGTAAGCCAGTAGACGCCGTTCTCGCGGAACGGGGTGCTGCCTTCTTGCAGTGTCACCTCGCTCAATCGTTCGATCTGGCGCGCCCCATCCACATAGCGGATATGTTCGACGGCCTCGGGGGAGACGGCTGCTTCCGCCTGTAGAATCGCCGCACCGTTACCGTTACTCTGAATCACCCTGCCTCGGAAGAGCGGGTTTTCGAGATGGGCTGTTTTCAGCAGGGCCGCCATGGAGGCCGAGTCTTCCGCCATGAGCGGCGCAAGGATGAGAACCTCCTGCGGTTGCGTGGGACGGCTCGATATTCGGCGCTGAAGCAGCCGGAAGAGTTGCAGAAAGCGCCTCTCGACACGATCTTCGAGGCTCAATCCCGCGCCTTCGAGCGGAATCAGCTCGGCGTCGGGAAACGCATGGCCGATGTGGACCAGTTCGCTCGTGAACGCGGGATCGGCGAGGATCAGCCTGTTGGCCGGAGGCACTTCGCGGGATGCGCCTGAAGGAAGAGGTTCAGCCACCCACTGCCGCGTTGCGCAGAGCGTTCCGGGTGCGGGCTGCGCAAGCGGGGCAGGCACAGGTTCGAGCGCCGGAGTCACCCAGCAACTCTCAGGGGCAAACGGATAGCCGGGAAGGTGCGCGCGCCGCGGGTGGCGTCCGCGATACAAGCGATTCCAATCAAGCGATCCGCCGCGCACCCATTGCTCGGCGATCTCTTTGAGGCCGGTCACTGTAGTTTCGATGGGGAAGATGTCGCGCGCGCGCCGAACGGTTCCTTCGGCCCAGACGGACGAGCCCAATCGCGCCAGATTGCGGATAAGTTCGTCCAGGCTTCCAGCCACGCACGCGGCGCGATGCTGCATCGCCTCGCGCCCAGTTTGCAGTGTGTAGGCCACTTCGGCGAGCGACCATTCCCCGAAACGAAGCGCTTCGCTCAAGCGCTGCGCCGCTTCGTGAAGACGATCCTGCGTTTTGGCGGAGAGAACCACGAGCGCCGGCGAATCCGATGCAACGGGCTGCCCGGCGCAATGCTCTTCAAGGACTATGTGCGCATTGGTGCCGCTCAGTCCGAAGGAACTGACGGCCGCCTGGCGTGGACGATCCGGATCGGAGTCCCACGGCCGCAGCGTCCGATTGACATAGAAAGGGCCCGACGCGAAGTCTATGTGATGGTTCTCGTCTTCGCAGTGCAGAGTCGGCGGCAACTGACGCGCACGCAATGCCATGATTGCTTTCACGACGCCGGCGATGCCGGCCGCGGCCAGTGGATGGCCGACATTCGACTTGACCGAGCCTATGGCGCAGTATTGCCTGCGTGCGGTGAACTTGCGATATGTTTCTGTGAGCGCCAGAACCTCAATCGGGTCGCCGAGCTGCGTGCCGGTGCCGTGCGCTTCCATGTACCCGATGCGCTCGGGATCGATGCCCCAGCGCCGGTAGATGCCTGTGAGCAGCGTCTCCTGCGATGTTGAGCTTGGCGCGGTGATCCCGTTGGTGGCTCCGTCCTGGTTTACGCCGGACGCCTTGATGACGGCATAGACGGAATCGCCGTCGCGAAGCGCATGTTCCAGAGGCTTCAGCACCAGTACGCCGACGCCTTCGGCGGGCACGAAACCGTCGGCGGAGTTATCGAAGCTCCTGCAAAGGCCGGTAGGCGATAGCATTCCCGCCTTCGCGGTTGGCACATACATGGCGGAGGTTGCCATGATGCTGACGCCACCCGCCAATGCCATGTTGCAGTCGCCGTGAAGCAGGCTTTGGCATGCCTGGTGGATTGCGACGAGCGAGGAAGAGCAGGCCGTGTCGATTGCCATTGTTGGCCCGGTGAGGTTCAGGTGGTAGGCGATACGCGCGGGAAGAATCGAAACGTGGTTGCCGAGGAAAGCCTGAGGTGTCGCGGCAACGCCGGCCTTCTGCAACGCCAGCCCGTAATCGCCCGCCCCAACGCCAACGAAGACTCCGCATGTGAACTCCTTCAGACTCTGCGGCGCGTAACCGGCATCCTCGACGGCATGCCACGCTGTTTCAAGGAACAGGCGCTGCTGCGGCTCTATCTGCTCCGCCTCGACCGGCGACAGGTTGAAGAAAAGCGGATCGAAGCGATCGATGCCGTCGAGAAGGCCCGCCCACTTGCAGTAGCTCTTGCCGGGAGCATTCGGATTGGGGTCGTAGAACTCATCGAGGGGCCATCGGGTCGATGGCACTTCCGCGACAGAGCACACGCCGGCAGCGATGTTCGCCCAGAATGTATCGATGTCGGGGGCGCCCGGGAATCGGCCGGAGATGCCGATGACCGCAACGTCCATGCCGGAGGATTTTGACTCTGAGATCGCCTGTGGCGCGCTGACTGGCGCTGGAGGGGCAGTCGTCGTGAGGGGCAGTGCGCGGGAAGCTGGTTCGATGGCCGTGAGCTGTACGCGCACTCGCAATGCAACGAACTCGGCAACGGCATCGATGGTCGGATGATCGTAAAGAATCACAGCATCGAGATTCAGGTCGAAGCGCTTGTTGATGTCGCGCACGATCTCGATGGCGCCGATGGAATCGACGCCGAGTTCACGGAAATTCAGGCGGTCATCGAGATCGTCGCTCCGCATGTCGAGTACGCGCATGACGATCCGCGTAATTTCATCGCGGATGGATTGGACCGCTTGAGCCGCGACTGCTGGAATCGGAGCCGGAATCGGGGCTGGAATCGAGACGGGGTTCGGGAACTGGGCCGGGAGCGATTCGAGGGCCGGCGTTTTGATCATCAGCCTTTGGACTGGCTCGCTCGCGCTTTCAGTTTTCACGGGCGCTGCGAGGCCGGCCAGCTTGATCCTTGGGCGCGGCGTCGATTCAACAGTTGCGGCAGCAGGCTGCGGGGGCTGCGTCACTGTGGGTTGCGGCGGTTTGGGTTGTGGCACTGGGGGCGGCGCGGTCTCCCGCCTGTGGAATTGCTGCTGAATGCGCTCCTTGACTTCGGGATTCCGCAAAGTCCGGTCATGCATCCGAACCTCTTCCGCCAATACGCGCGGCAACTCCTCAAGGATGCTGCTGGACAGGCGCTGCTTGAGCACGGTCAGAGATTCGCGGGGCTTCTCGGCAAGCATCCTCGCCATCTCGATTGCCTGCTCCAGCACTTTGGCCGCCGGACGGAAGACGAAGGGCGCACCGCGCTTCTCAAGCTCTTCGCCGCGGAACCACTTTGCGGTGTACATCATCTCAGCCGCGAGGCTGGGGCCGAGTTTCTTTTCGAGCAGATATGTAGCGCCCATGCCGGGCGTGAAGCCGTACTTCATGAAGTTGGCGCAGTAGACGGCTTCCTGGGCCATGACGATCATGTCCGCGTAGAGGCCGAAGACGAGGCTCCCCCCTGCGGCGTGTCCCTGCATGGCCGCGATCACAGGAACCTCAGCCTTCAGCAATCCTTCGTAAAGGAAAGGAACATCGATACAGGTGCTCTTGCCGTCGGCCAATCGGTTAAGCCACTCTTCCGTGCCTCCCATCCCAAAAACTCCGTCGCTGCCGGTGACGACGATGGCGCGAATCGCCTGGTTCCCGCAGGTTTCAGAGAATGCGTGAATCAGGCCGCCCACGACTTCGTCGGAGAGCATGTTGCGCTGTTCACGGTCCTGCATCGTGATGACCGCGATGCGCTCATCGACGATTTCTGTCTTTACTGAGGCGCTTGGCCGAGCTCGAAGCGATGGGACCTGAGGCGGAGCAGATGCAATGGGCGTTTCCGCGTCTACCTGGGGAACGCTTTCTGAGTCAATCCAGCAGCGGCGCGCCTT
>PMWR01000630.1 GCA_003166055.1 Acidobacteriaceae bacterium | reverse complement strand
TTACTGAGCGGCACTTTCCCCAAAACATTCCCGTTATCAAAAAATGTGATCAGCCCGGTTGGCATTCCCTGTCCGGTTGGCCCGGTCACGGTCGCGTTGAATCCAAAATCCATGCCATATTGCCAACTGCTCACGCCAACGTTCAGGGTGGTCGTGCTCACCTCGGGCGTGATGTTCACTGCAATCGGATTTGAATCGCTGCCGGCAAACGTACCGTCTCCCGCAAACCGCGCCACCAGGTTGTAGGTCCCGCCCGGCAGGTCCTGAATGCTGAAGTTGCCGGTGGCTGCTGACCCGCCGCTCCCTGCAAGAGGAACAGCGGCGATCACCCCCAGGCTGTTAGGCAGATTTCCCCCTTTGGCAATCAAAGAAATGTTTCCCGTTGGCGTCGCCGTCGTCGTATCCCCCGCCAGCTTCTGCACGCTTGCCGTCAAGGTCGCCGATTGCCCGTGAGCCAGTGTGATCGAATTCCCCGCCGGGCTGGTAACCAGCGTCGTCTGCGTCCCCTGGAAGCCCGCCTCCGCGGTCACCCAGTTCGTAACCAGGTTGGCCGCATCCACTGACCCCAGCCCGCTGGCGAGGTCATAGCCCGGTGTCGCGTCGTACCCCGTAACATCCGGATATCCAGGCACCGAGTTGTTCCCCGCCGTAATATCGTGAAAACTGCAAGCCGCCGGGGTTAGCGTCGTTGGAACAGTCTCATTGCTTGAGTTGCACCCTGCGTACTGTTCCGTCGCGGCCAGCGAATAGAGTTGGTAGTTAGCCAGTCCCTGCCGTCCATCCACGCTCGCATTCCCAGAAGCAACCGCCGACTTCACCTTCTGGTTCACAACCGCCATGATCCCCGCAAAGGCCGGCGCAGCAAACGAAGTCCCGCCCGCCTCATTCTGGAAAGTATTCTGCGTCATCGCTCCCGCCGTGAGTTGGCAATCGGGGATCGAGGCCGTCGTGGTAAAGCAAAAAAGATAGCCATCGTGGTCCGCCGACGACGCCAGCGATACATCCGGTATGCCCCGCGGGCTCACTCCCGTCTGTCCCGGCAGGCTATAGCTTTCGAGCACGTTCAGTCCCGTCACCGCCAGCGTTTGCCACGGCGGCGTCGCGTAAATCGAGCTCACCCCGCCGCCCACCGCCGAAAAATAGGGCGGGTACAGGCCTGCGGGCGGACACCACAGGCTCCCCGGACAGCTATCATTCCACACCATCTCCGGAATGTACCCCGTCGCCGAACTCAGATTTGCCGCATTCGTGGTATTCCAGAACGTGCTTACGCTGGCCCCATTGACCGTTTCATCAAACTCCGTCCCGCCCACCGCAGTCACATAAGGGCTCGACGCAACCCCATTCACCGCTGCCACGTTTCCGAAATTGTCGTAGTCCGCGCCCGGACTCGCGCATCCCGCCGCGCCCGCATCGCCGGCAGCCGCAAAGATGCTTATGCCCTGCGCAGCGCCCTGCTCCCACACTTGATTCCAAAGAGCACTTTGCGCCGACCCAAGGTTCGCCTCGCAGTTTCCAAAGCTGATACTCATAATCTGCGCCAGGTTCTGGTCGACGATGTAGGCTGCCGACAGTTCCGCTGGATCGCTCACAAATTGCGGCGCAGTCGCCACCACGTCGATCATTGCTCCCGGCGCCACTGCCGCAGCCCATTCCGCGTCGATTGTCGCCTCCGCGCCAAGCCCGAGGAACACATCGAAACCAGGATCGAGGCCATTCTCAACCATGGTGGGCAGATTCGCGGGCAGCCCGAAGAGGTTTTGAAATGCCGCCACGTCCGCTGCGGCCACATCCGCCTCCGCGACAATCGCAATCGTCTGGCCGGTGCCGTTCGTATTCGATTTATACAGCGGCAAAAGATCGTAGATCGTCACAAAATCGCCGGGGGTAATCGCATGCGCTCCGCTCCACGACGCGGTGATCAATGGCGAATTCTGCACGTTTGAATGCACCAGCAGTGGCTTGCTGAAGAAATCGTGCAACGGCACCCCAGCCACCAGCGGAGCCAGCGCCGCAGGGATAGAAATGTCGGTAGCGTTCGCGATGTGCGTCTCGCCCCCAACAGAGTATCGCCTCATCTGCGTTTGGAAAGCCGCATTGATTTGTCCCACGGATCCAGAGAACTCAATCCACAACCCGCTTTTGGCCGTCCTCCCAACCTGAAAGCCCTCCAGCTCCAGCCAGCTTTGAATCTTAGTCAGGTCGTCCGGCGCGGGTCCAAACTGCTGTCCAAATTCCTCCGGCGTAAGCCAGCGGTGGTAGTTTGCCGAACCCTTCGTCTGCTGGCCGTCGAGCAGAGCCGTAAGACTTCGCTCCTGCTCTGAAGACATCTTCAACACCAGCGTCATCCGGTCAAACTGCGTACTCTCATCCACCGGTCCCAGATCCTGCGCACCCATCAATCCCGCCCGCGCCATGAACCCTGGCCGTGACTGCGGAATCCTCACCCTCGCCGCATCATCGACATCGCCCGTAATCCGCGACTGCCCTCCTGCAATCGCGGTTGAGGCCAGAATGAAGCACAGCATGCCTGAAAGGGTGAAGAACAAATTCCTGGACGGAATAATCGACGATGCCGCTATATTTCGCTTCACAGATTGAGTCACTGGTTCGACCTTTCAGTGCAACGCTTCGCGCATGGTCGCAAAGCCTGTTCGCGACAACACATGGATGCCTCAACGAAAGCCCGCGTCCTTCCATCTTGAGACTTATACTTGAGACGCTGCCAATCGTCCGCGGTTACGTGTCACAGGTGTAGGTTCAGTGCCTTTAAATATTCACCGGGTCAAATATCCCCGCCAAACTCCAGGAGCCTTTCTAGATAACATGGTTTCTTTCTTCACTCTCTAACTCTTTCACTCCTTCACTCCTTCGCTACTTCACTCCATCGTTATCTCCACGCGGAAGTCCTGGCCTTCCGGCCTGATCTTGACCCGGATCACCATCTTCTTTCCGCTTTTAGCATCAGGCTCCGAAGTCCCTTCCACCCAGGGTCCATATTCATCCGCTGTCACAGGCAGCCTCTTGGTCACCTGGTAATTATTCGTATCCAGCAAGTCTATATAAAAAGCCTCTATATCTCCTCTGGGCCCAGCCGCGGTAAAAGAGCTCTTCAGTTGCCCTGCAACCTTCTGTACCGCCAGCTTCGCGCCATCCACGCGCACCAGCCACGCAGGCCAGCTCAACCCAGCCGCCGCCACCTTGCCCCCCGGTGAAACCGGTTTATCGGCCGTCTTCGCCGGATTCGCCGCTTCCCGATCGCTCTGATCCTCCATGGACGCCATCACGACCTTCTGCACCGTCCCCACCTTCGACGTGCAAGTCATTTTCACTGCCGTGCCTTTATCCCCATGCAGAATCGAAATGTCAAGATTGCACTCCGGCGCCTCCGCATGGAGATAAAATCCCTCCGGAGCCCCAATGAAATCGATTGGAATCCCCTGCGAATCAAACAGTTTTTGGAAATGAGCGAGCACCTCCTTAGGCGCGGCGCTGATCGTATAGCTGGACTCAACGGTGGTCTCCGTCGTTTTGCTCTGCGCCGAGGCGCCTGGGTAAGGAACCAGCCACGCCGGCATCACCGGCGCACCTTGCGCAGCAAGTTGCCCAGCGGCACAGGCCAGCAATAGAAGAAAAATCGGCAGGCGTCTCATTCGATCACTGACTCTGAATGGCAGTATAGCCCTGAATTGAGGAACGCATCGTCACCGCGATCGGGCCGATGGGCATGGCCGCGCAATTGCTCCGCCCGCCGCAATGCGGATTCCTCCCTCTTCGGCAGGGACAAACTCTCAATCGCGCACGCAGAGTGAAACCTCCTGTATTGGCGCTGTCCCCCAATCTATAACGTTCCTCGCCGCTTCGCATTTCTACACCTCCCGCCTCCCCTGAATCGCAGCGCAACGGTACCCTCCGCTCCACCGCGGGGGGTCGCCTATGAGAAACTAGAAGGGCCAATGTTTTCGGGTACGATCGCGTGCCCCAGGTCTCTCTTTTGGGATCTTGAAAAATGTCGGGTGCCCCATGTCTCGTTTTTGAGACATGGGAAGCTATGCCGAGCCCCATCAACAAACCAGGCCTCATACGGCTGCCGCAGCCGAAAACCAAACTGCGGCCCATACATAGGAACCCTCGCCACCATGCTCAGTGTCAGCAACGTCTCCATGCGCTACGGCGCTAAAATTCTCTTCGAAGAAGTCTCCGTCAGCTTCGTCTCCGGCCGTCGCTACGGCCTCACCGGGCCCAACGGCTCCGGCAAATCGACATTCATGAAGGTCCTCACCGGCGAACTCGACGCCCAGAAAGGCACCGTAGTCCGCCCCCGCAAGTTCGGCGTACTCCGCCAGGACCAGTTCGCCTTCGACGCCTACCGCGTCATCGACACCGTCATCATGGGCAACAAGCCACTCTGGGCCGCCCTTGAAGAGCGCGACCGCATCTACGAGAAACCCGAAATGACCGACGAAGACGGCATGCGTCTCGGCGAGCTCGAAGG
>PMWR01000192.1 GCA_003166055.1 Acidobacteriaceae bacterium | reverse complement strand
CTCGGACCCTACGACCCCGAGACCGGCAAGACCAAGCCGGCCGGCCTGCTCACCTACGCCGAGGTCTTCGCCAACACGCTGGTCAAACTGGCCAACGACGATCCGAAAATCGTCGCCATCACCGCGGCCATGCCCAACGGCACGGGGCTCGATCTCTTCCGGCCCCACCACCCCCGCCGCTACTTCGACGTCGGCATCGCCGAAGAACACGCGGTGGTCTTCGCCGCCGGAATGGCCACTCAGGGTTATCGTCCGGTCTGCGCCATCTACTCCACATTCCTCCAGCGTGCCTTCGATCCCATTGTCCACGACGTTTGCCTGCAAAAGCTGCCCGTCGTTTTCTGCATGGACCGCGCCGGCCTCTCCGGCGACGACGGCCCCACCCATCACGGCCTGTTCGACATCGCCTACCTCCGCGGCATTCCTGAAATCACTCTGATGGCCCCCAAAGACGAGGACGAGCTCGCCGACATGATGTTGACCGCGGTCCAGCTTCCCGGTCCCAGCGCCATTCGCTATCCGCGCGGCGTCGTCTCCGGCGTGGCCCTCAAGGCGGAGCCGCAGGCGATTCCCGTCGGCAAGGCTGAAGTGCTTCAGGACGGCTCCGACGTAGCCATTCTCGGACTCGGCCCCATGATCTCCCTGGCCAAAGAACTTGCCATGCGCCTTGAACGCGATGGCTACTCGGCCGCGGTGATCAATCCCCGCTTCGTCAAGCCTATCGATCGCGAAATGCTCGAGCTCTACGCGCGCCGCGTCTCAGCCTTCGTCACCTTCGAGGATCATGTGAAGATGGGCGGCTTTGGCTCGGCCGTGATCGAGACTCTCAAAGATCTGGGAAGCGCCGTTCCCGTCGTGCGCATCGGGTGGCCCGACCGCTTCATTGAACATGGCAAGGTCGACGACCTGCGCGCCCGGCATGGCGTCTCCGTTGACGAAGCGCTGGCCCAGGTGCTGCCACTGCTGGTGCGCCGCATGCGCCCTGCTCTGGTGGCAAGCTAGAAGTATTCTTGCAGGGCCTGTGCAGCCGCGAGGGCGAGGGGACTTTCAATCTGCTTGAACAGCGGTGTCCCCTGCGCGGTCTGAAGAGCGGCTCCACGCAGCCTTATCCGTACCGTGAAAGCGGAGCGAGTTCATTGATCGTTCTCCCCAATCCGCCGTGCGAAAATCCTCAAAAGAACTTCTTTCTTATGCGACTTTTCCGTAGTTGCCTGGTGGGGATCGGAATTGCGGCCGCAACCTGTGGCTTGACCTGGCCGCAAGCGCAGCCCGGTGTCCTTCCCAGAGTTCCTGCCTCCATCCCGCTGGTTCTGGCCGGCGGCACCGTGGTCGACGTCACCGACTGGGGCCACTCCGCAAGAGACCTTCCCAATGCCGTCGTGATTATCCGCGACGGCCGCATCACCGACGTCGGCTCCGGCGGAGCCGTAACCATCCCCAAAGGCGCCCGCCTCGTCGACTGCACCGGCAAGTTCCTCGTCCCCGGCCTGGTCGACGGCTTTGCCGGCATCAACTCCCAGGGACAAGCCAATGCCAATCTCTATATGGGAGTCACTACGGTGGTGGCTCGCAACGACCTCCACCACGGGTCCATCGACCTCGCCGCCAATCCCAGCCCGCATCTCTACCTGATCGATTCCATTGGAACCACTGACAACTGGAGCCTCCTCGCCAAACGCCCCGAATGGGCTCTCAAGCTCCGCGAAGGGGCCCATCCCGTCGAGCTGAATCCCGAGGATACTGTTCGCCAGCTTACTGACACCGCACGCCTCGGAACCCGCGTGCTCCTGTTGGGACCGGACCTGACCGCCGCCAACACCCAATGGATCATTGCCCGCTCCCACCAGGCGGGCCTCGTCACCTACGGTGAGTTCGTTGCCACGCCCTACAGCGTCGCCATCGAGGCCGGCGTGGACGTGCTGCTGCACATGGGCCGTTACGAACTGGGCGTTATTCCCGACGAGCTGCAGCGCCCGCTGGTCGAAAGTCCCGAGGGAGCATCCGCATCCACAGCCTACGACTACTCCGAGCGCCTCCCGCCAACCGACCCGCTTTTGCGTGCCTACGCCCGCTTCCTGGCCGCCCACCATGCCGCGCTCATGCCCACCTTCAGCGTCTATTTCCTTCAACTCCCCAATCATCGCAATCTGTGGAAAGAGCCGGCCGCCCGCCTGCTCGACCCGGCCCACATCTACTGGCCAGCCGATCGGGCAACAGGGGAGCTGCTCTACCCCCTCCCAGGCTGGTCGCGCCACCTGCCCGCCGCTACCCAGCGCTGGATGGAAGAGAGCCCGCGCAAAAAAGCCGACCAGGCCGCTCTCAGGCTCTGGAACATTAACGAAACCATCTTCTCCGCCTATCCGCACTACCTGGCAGCCTCCGGCGCATCCGTGATGGGTACCATGGCCGGCATCTCCATGCACACCGAGTTGGAACTGCTGGTGCGCATGGGCCTTTCGCCGCGCGAGGCGCTGGCCGCCGCCACCAACAACTATGCGCTCCAGTTCGGCTGGAACGAGCTTGGACTCATCGCCCCCGGCCGCCGCGCCGATATCCTCGTTCTCGATGCCGATCCCACTCAGAACATCTGGAACGCGCGACGCATTTCGAACATCGTTATGGACGGCAACGTGCTCGATCGCGACAGGCTGCTCAATTGGAAAAAATGATCGAGCGGCACGGCCTCAGCGGCGCCGCCAGCCGCCGCGCGATCGCGAGGCTCTTCGCTGTCGCTTTCGGCAGTGCGCGAACCTGCGGGAATTCCGTCTGCGCATCCGGGCTGCCACAAGTCCCGGAATTCCGAAAGAGGTCGTTCGAGAGGCACTCTGAGCAAAACCTTCCCTCATCGGTTAACGTAAGAACAAGCATGCCGTTCCAAACGTAAATATTCCCGAGGCTATGACCGATTCTCCATCGCAGTCGTTGACACCGCCCAAACGCCACAATCGATGGCTGATTCTCATTGCCGTTTTCAAACTGGCACAGGCGCTGCTGTTCATCGCCGTCGGGGTCGGCGCGCTCCGCCTACTGCACAAGGACGTCGGCGACATGCTCACCCGGTTCGTCGAACATCTCCGCTTCAACCCCGAGTCGCGCTTCGTCAACCTCATCCTTGAAAAGTCGGAGCTCATTGACGACAAGATACTGCGGCGAATCGGCGCCGTGGTCTTCATCTACGCGGCCCTCGACCTGATTGAGGGAACCGGGCTGTATCTGGAAAAGGCTTGGGCGGAGTACTTTACCCTGATCATCACAGCCTCGTTCCTGCCCTGGGAGATATTCGAGGTATTTCGCAGACTGACCTGGGTCAGAGGCGGCCTGTTGGTGGTCAACGCCCTGGTCTTCTTTTATCTGCTGAAGATTGTGACTGAACGCGGAAGGCACCGCCGCAACGCGGCAGGAGAGAAGACTGATCATGAACCATGAGCACTGGGCGGCTCATCAGCTTGCTGAAAAACTCACCTGGACGCAGACGTGCGAAAGGGGCACGACTTCACAGCCTGCTGNNTCGTGCCGATAAAGCCAATAAAAAGAGTTGGGCTTCAGCCCCTGCGGGATGGTTTTCCCTATGCTTTGACTTTCACCACAGGCTGAAAGGCCTGTCTTACGGGCGTCTTACTGTCAATTCGCTTTTTCTTCTCCTATCATGCCTCAGCCGCTCTGTCCAGCGATAGAACCAAAGCAATAAACACTACAGCTTGTGGTATTAGATTCTCTTAATCTATTAGGCGAGATTTCCACATTTCCCTCCCGCCAACCTTCCTTTTAGTCCATTTTTAGTTTGGCGCGATTAGAAATCAGAGGTACTATCGACCTAGTCGGTGGTCAAAAATGGAGTGCAAGGGAGTAAATCGACTGATTTCAAAGTAAGTTTACCTCCATTCCTCCCTCTTCAGACACATTCTAGGCCAAAAACCGGCCGGCGAACCAGCAAAGGTACTCGTAAGAAGGCAAAAAAGCTGGAACCCGGTCGCAACCTCCAAAGCGGAGATTGGCCGGAACCACCAAAAGGGAAGTGAAATGTTTCGCGGAAATCATCCAGCCAAGATCGACGAAAAGGGAAGGCTCAAGCTGCCCGCTGCATTCAAGCTGCAGACGGACGCTGCCAGCATCTCCCATTTCTACATCACCAGCGTGGATGGCAAGAGCGCCGAAATCTGGCCTCTGCGGGAGTGGGAAAAGCGGGAACGGCAACTGATCGAATTCAGCACCCTCGACGACGCGGTGCAGAAATACCTCAACCTGACCAGCTACTACGGCCAGCAGGTGGAAATCGATAACCAGGCCCGTGTACTACTTCCCCAGATTTTGCGCGACTCGGCCAAATTGGACGCCGAGGTCACAGTTTTCGGCAAGCTGCTTTACCTGGAAGTGAACAACCGGGAGGCCTTCGAAAAGAAGCTTCCTGAATTGGAATTGACGGCGGAGGATCGCAAGGCGTTGGCCGCGATTCTCAGCCCAAAGAGTTGAGGCTTAAACCCCTCAGGGGGAGCGCATGACCAAGTCCGGTGAGCGGCATGCGAGCGTTCTTTTTCAACCAGCGATTGACGTCCTCCGCGTACGCGCAGATGGAACCTATCTTGACTGCACGCTCGGGTTGGCGGGCCACTCCGAAGGCATTCTTCGGAAGCTGGGACCCCAGGGCCACCTGATCGGCTTCGATCGTGACCCCGAGGCGCTCGGCCTTGCCAAGGTTCGGCTGGCGAGGGTTTTGAACGAAATGGGCAGCGAGGCTCCCAGGGTGACTTTGGTGGGCGAGGCGTTCAGCAACGTAGCAAAGCATGTGCAGCCCGCATCGCTCGACGGCCTGTTGGCGGACTTTGGCGTGAGCAGCCTGCAATTCGATGAGGCGTACAGAGGATTCAGTTTTCAGTCGGCGGATTCACCCCTGGATATGCGCATGGACACGCGCCAGGAACGGACCGCCGCGCAAGTGGTAAATGAGGCTGACGAGCGTGAGCTTGCAGACCTCATTTACGAGTACGGAGACGAAAGGAGGTCGCGGAGAATCGCNNCGGCGACCAGAACCTTTCAGGCTATCCGTATCGTTGTCAATCGTGAGCTCGATGAGATTCGGGACTTGTTGGAGGCCGCGCCTGGTTTGCTTAAGCCCTCCGGACGCCTGGTCGTCATCAGCTTTCACTCGCTGGA
>PMWR01000615.1 GCA_003166055.1 Acidobacteriaceae bacterium | reverse complement strand
TACAATTGCATGCACTCTGAGACAAGAGAGGAGAGTCCGGCTGAAATGAAGCACTTGTTCTTGCTTCCAATCATGGCCTTTGCGACGCAATACGCCCTCGCCCATCCTCAACCTGAAGTTGTGGTCGCTAATATTTCGATCGTTCATGAAGAACACGGTTGGCGCGTGGAGGGGAAACAGTCCGGTTCGATTCATTGGAATCTGACGAAGGGCGATCTGATCGTTCGAATCGAAGGGAAGAACGCAGCTGAGACCGGACCGATGCAAATGGCCAGCTATTTTAATGAGGGGCATCGGCGCGCTATCAAGGCTTTCATTGAACGGGCGGGTTTTGGGCAGGATATCTTACTGCGGGAAATCGCCTCGCAAGATTACGAGCCGGTCGGAGCAAAGCCGTTTGCGCATGTGGCCAAGGGATTCAGCGCTCCCGACGTGGATTTTGAATCCGTCAACAAGGGGCAAGTCACGCTTGAGCAGTTCAAAGGTAAATGGGTTCTCATCGAATTCGGCGCATCCTGGTGCGCTCCTTCCGTCGATAGGCTGCCGGAGATTCTCTCGCTGGCCGAAAAGGAGAAGGACAGACTGGCGGTAGTGGCTGTCGAGATGGACTACAAGCCAAAGGCGATTCAAGACTTGATCGAGCGTTTTCAAATCAAGATTCCGGTCGCCGCCATGGGCCACATGTCGCCCTTGCCGATCCAGTTGGGAGTGAGCACGGCTGACTATTTTGCCGAACTGCCTGCATTAGTGTTGATTCAGCCGGATGGGGACGTCGCCCTGATCATCGTTGGCGTGGGAGAGCCCGGAAATGTGGCGAAGGTTGTGGAGAGCGATTTGAATCGTGGGGAATAGTTCGCGAAGGAGAAACCGATGTCCGCATGTCCGTCTCAGAAATTCGCGAACGTGACGCCCGAACAATTCGGGAACATTGAGAAGAAGGCTCAGGAGTCGGGCGTCCCNNCTACGATCCTGCGACCCAGGAGCTGACCATCACAGTCACCGAGCCCCCGTTTCTAATGAACTGCGAGAGCGTAAACGCAAGAATCAGTTCCCTGGTTCAGAGCATCATCGCCTGATCCAGAGGACATGGGAAGCTGACAACTTAAAACTGACAACTTACAACTAGTTCGCCGTCCTCGGCACCACCAGCACCTGCTGCGGCGCATTCACTTCCGCGCCGGGAGCGCTCAGTTTCAGCTTCATCGTCTCCACCTCCGGCTTGCCCTTCAGCGGGCTGGTAAACCCCAGTTCATACTGGTTCTTGAGCCTTTTCGTCAATTCCTCAAAGTACGGCTCAAACGAAACTGGATTACCCATCCCCAGCCAGAAGCTCTTTCCGCCTGTCGCCTCGGTCACTAGACTCAGCAGGTTTTGACCGGCATTGTCGGCGCCGGGCGAGCGGTTGGCCATACCCTGATCAGTCCAGTAGATCGCGTACACAACCAGCCTGGCCCTGACTGAATCAGTGATAGCCTCCTGCATGTACGGATCCTCTGGATCAAAGCGCCGGTCGTAATTATCCACGCCGTTGGTCACCATCACCACTTCGCGTCGCGCCCTCGGATCGTTGGAAGGCCACTGCTTGGCAAGGGAGGAAAGGCAGAAGTAGGGACTTGAGTCCACTCCGGTTCCACCTCCCGGCAGGTGAAGAGCGCGAAGCACCTGTTCGTGGTCCGCTGTCAGCGGCTGGGCAAATACAGACCGCCCATTCTCCATGTAGGCAATGGCGGTCTTTACGTTTGGCGGCAGGCTCTTAATGAACTGCCCAATGGCGTCGAATTGGGTTCCAAGGCTGTTGCGAGCCGAGCCGTCGATCAGCAACACCAGTTCCACCTGGTCATTCGGACTCACAAACGGCGCCCACTTTGTCACCTTGGCGTACTTGCCGTTCACCTTCACTGACAGATCCTGATTGGCCACGCTGGGTGGAACCTCGCCCTCATGTTTCGGCAGAACCGTCACCACCGCCTCGCCCTGGCCGCCCTGCGGGCCTTCGACCTGCGCAAAAGCAGGCGCCGCCAGCAGCGCCGTCAATACCGTACAAACCACAACTCCGGCATTCTTCATGAAACTCCTTTTCGACTCAGGTGCGCGCCGCTTCGGCGCTTCTAATCGTACCCTGCAACTCAACCGTCTTCCTCATTAGATGTAATTCCCAGGCAATCGGTTAGGGTCATGTGGGACTGCGAACTGAACCCGCCGTTAATATGGAGGAACGCGCCGTAAATCAGACCGCTGATCAACCCGTTCCAACAGGCGTGGACAAAGGGATTCAAACCGCGTTCAATGAAAATGAGGACTTGAAGATGAAACGGCAGCCTTCGGCTGTTCTTCTGGGAAGTGTACTTCTTGCGGGCTGTGCCTGCTCCGCTCAAACGCCAATCAACGTGATGCTCCTTGATGGCCAGAGCGCCGGTCCCTACCATAACTGGAGGCTTACGACTCCGGTGCTCAAGGCGGAGCTCGAAGAAACCGGGTTGTTCACGGTTACGGTGGTGACGGCGCCCCGGTCGGACGGGGACTTCAGCAACTTCAAGCCGGAGTTCAATCGGTACCAGGCGATCGTGCTGAATTATGACGGACCTGACTGGCCTGCCGGCCTGCGCAAGGAATTCGAAGACTACGTCAGCGGCGGCGGCGGCCTGGTGGTAGTCCACGCGGCCGACAATGCCTTTCCCAACTGGCCGGAATTCAACCAGATGATCGGCATCGGCGGCTGGCGCGGGCGAAACGAAAACGCAGGTCCGATGTGGTATTTCAAGGACGGAAAACTGGTGCGCGACGATTCACCCGGACCGGCTGGCGCCCATGGTGCGCGGCTGCCGTTTCAGGTGGTGACGCGCGACGCTGAGCATCCCATCATGAAAGGGTTGCCCGCGGCCTGGATGCACGCACCCGACGAGTTGTATGGCACACTGCGCGGGCCGGGGAAGAATATGACGGTGCTGGCGACGGCATACTCCGATCCCGCGAATCATGGCTCGGGACACGACGAGCCGATGCTGATGGTGTTGAATTATGGCAAAGGGCGCATCTTCCACACCACCATGGGGCACGACGTGGCGGCGCTGAGTTGCGTGGGATTTATCACCACGTTTCAACGCGGCACTGAGTGGGCGGCGACGGGCAAAGTGACACAAGCGGTCCCGGCCAGTTTTCCAACCGCGAATACCGTGAGTTATCGCGTGGATATCGCGAGGATGGACGCAGCGTTCAAGTAGTGTGCAGTTCCAGCGGGCGCAAGTTGCAACCCACCGCATCAGAGCTCCGGGTAGAAGTCGAAGAAAGCGTCCAGGCTGCGCTTGAGCTGAGTTTCAATCTCCTCGCGCGAACCTTCAATCGTGTGCATGGTAACGTGGGCCTGGTGGCCGTTGGCCAGCTTGAGCGTGGCGTCCTGGATTTCGGTGACCTCGCCCTCTGGGAGCAGCCGGAGTCCGTAGATTAGAGTCAGATTGGCCATGTCCCTCATCATAATGAAGGCGGCGCGATTTACCCTCGCTCGCTGGAAGAAAATGCGGAAACAGGTCCCCTTCGGCTATGCTCAGGGCAGGCTTTGGCTTCGCCCAGGATGACGGCATTTTGAGGGCGAGCGTCTAAAATCGACTCGGGAAGCATATGACAGAAATTCGCGATACCGTTATTCTGGGCTCCGGCTGCGCCGGACTNNGAGCCCGGAGGACAGCTCTCCATCACCACTCTGGTCGAGAACTTTCCCGGCTGGCCGGAAGGTATTCAGGGGCCGGAACTGATTGAAAACATGAAGAAGCAGGCGGAGCGGTTTGGCGCCACCTTCCAACTTGCGCACCTGAACCGCGTTGGACTGGGCGCGCACCCCATCAAGCTGCACACGTCGTCGGGCGAGATTCATACGCGAACGCTGATTGTGGCCTCCGGCGCCAGCGCGCGCTGGCTGGGGTTACCGAGCGAGCAAGCGCTGATCGGCCATGGCGTTTCAAGCTGCGCCACCTGCGACGGGTTCTTCTTCCGCGGCAAGGAGATTGCGGTGGTGGGCGGCGGCGATTCGGCAATGGAAGAAGCCCTGTTTCTGACGCGCTTTGCGAGCAAAGTTACGCTGCTGCACCGGCGGGAAAGCTTTCGCGCCTCAAAGATCATGCTCGATCGAGCCATCGCGCATCCCAACATTGAACTGCGCACCAACACGGTTGTGGAAGAGGTGTTGGGCGTGGAAGACAAGGAAGTAAAAGCCCTGCGGCTGAAAGATGTGAAGACCGGCCAGGTGGACGAACTGGCGGTCAGCGGCATGTTCCTGGGCATTGGACATGAGCCGAATGCAAAGATGTTCGCCGGGCAGATGGACCTTGACGAGGACGGGTACATCAAGACCACGGGCAACGTGCTGACCACCTTCAACGGCAAGGTGATTCCCGGAGTATTTGCCTGCGGCGATGTGCAGGACCGGCGCTACCGCCAGGCGATTACAGCGGCCGGATCAGGCTGCATGGCGGCACTTGAAGCCGAGAAGTTTCTCGAGGAACACGGACACTAAGCACCTGCGGCGCGGCAGACGCTCACGGGAGGCTCGCATGACTGCATTGCTTCCCACGCTTGCGCCAAAAAAAGCGCAACGAATGGGCACCCGGCTTTAGCTTTGAGGGGTTAAGCCGGGGTAATGAGGAGACGCGATGGCATCGATCTTTCCGGGGCGCTACACCGCTCAGAACGACGAGCCCTTTGTCGTCTTCCTGATCGGCTTTCGTGTCAACCGTTGGCTGGCGCTGCGCAAGTGGACGCGCGTGGCGGCGGCCATGCCCCCAATGATTGCCGAACTCAGGCGCAATCCCGCGCTGGGCCTGCTGCACGCACAATATTTCGTCTATTGGCGCGGCGTGGGGGTCATTCAATACTGGCGCAGCTTTGAGCAGCTTCATGCGTACGCGCATGCTCGCGATGCGGCCCATCTGCCGGCATGGGCGGAGTTCAATCGGCGCATTGGCGGCAACGGGGTGGTAGGCATCTGGCATGAGACGTACACGGTTTCACCTGGCCAGTATGAGAGCATCTACGCCAACATGCCGCGCTTTGGCCTGGGTAGCGCCGTGCCGCATGTGCCGGTCACCGGACCCACAGACAGTGCCCGCGCGCGCATCGGACAAACAAAGCCGCAGGAGCCGGATCAGAATTTGTGAAAAACGAAGAAGGCGCGGCAACCAGGCATCCGGCGGCGGCGGCGTGGTTCCAGCGCAAGTGGGAGCCGAAGTAGAAAGTTGTGAAGACGCCGAAAACCACCAGGGTGATAATCTCCTGGATCACTTTGAGCTGCACGGGCGTGAAGCGGCCATAGCCAAGGCGGTTGGCTGGTACCTGAAAGCAGTACTCGAAGAAGGCGATGCACCAGCTGATGACGATCACCTTCCAAAGCGGCTGCGACTCGTATTTCAGGTGGCCGTACCAGGCGAAGGTCATGAAGATGTTGGAGAAGATGAGAGGTACGATTGTACCCATGAATAGATTGGACGCCAACGGCGTTTGGCGAATTGCAGGGACACGATGACGGCTCTCAGGGAGAATCTGGCGCGACTGGAAGAGTCCATTGCAGCGGCTTGCCGCAAGGCCGGGCGGGCACGCGGCGATGTGGACTTGATGGCCGTCTCGAAGACCTATTCGGCGCAGACGGTGATTGCGGCGGCCGAACTGGGGCTGCGTATGTTNNAAACCGCGTGCAGGAGTTTGCTGCTAAGGCCGAAGGGCTGGCCGGTTGGCGCGCAGGGGGAAGCAATGCCGCGGCGGATGAGCCGATCCTCGTGCATCTGATCGGCCACTTGCAATCGAACAAGGCGGCGAAGGCCGCGGAGCTGTTTGACGCGGTCGATTCCCTTGATTCTGTCAGGCTGGCGGAGCGGTTGAACGAAGCAGCGGCCACGCTAAACAAACGGTTGCCGGTCCTGATCGAGGTGAAGCTCAGCCCTGAGGAGACCAAGGCTGGCCTCGAGCCGGCGTCGGCCGAGGCGGCGCAACTGCTGGAGCGGCTGCCGGATCTGAAGCATTTGCACGCGCGGGGGCTGATGACGATTGCGCCGTGGGGCGTGGAGCAAGAAGTGACGCGGGCGTGCTTCAGGAGCTTGCGAGAGTGGCGGGATCGATGGGCCTCGGCGCATCCAAAGTTGGATTTGAATGTGTTGTCGATGGGGATGAGCGGCGATTTTGNNCGTGGACGGGAGGCAAGTGATGTTACGCAGCACAGTGGCTGGAGTAACGCTGGCAGTTCGCGCTCTGCCGGGAGCGAAAAAGAAGACAGGGATCCTGGGAGTCTATTGCGAAGGCGAGAAAGCGCGACTGAAGATTGCAGTGCGGGCGCCGGCAATAGATGGACGCGCAAACATGGCGCTGGTTGAGTTTCTGGCGGAGACGTTTGGGTTGGCTAAGAATCAAGTTGAAATCGTCAGTGGGCAGTTATCGCGGAGCAAAGTGTTCCTGCTGCGGGGAGTCAGTCTCGCCCAAGCGGAAGCTTTGGTCTCACCGTTGACGCGCGAAAGCTAAAGGTTGCGACAAACTCAGCGGCTGTTGGGGGCGAAGGCCGCGGCGAGAGCTTCTTCCGGTTCGGGGCGCACCCGGAAGTCGGCATGGGCCTCGGCAAAGAGTACTCTTCGGTCCTTCGCGATGACGTAGGTGGCGGGGATGGGCAAACGCCAGCTCGGTTCGCCGTTGACGAATGGGACGTTGACGAGGATGGAGCGATAGTAGTGCTGGTGGTATTCGGGGACGGTATAAACCAGGCCGAATTGTTCCGCGAGCGCGCAGCCCGGATCGTGAAGCACCGGGAAGGGCAATCCATGCTGCCCGGCCATGAAGTCGCTTTGCCGCTCGATCTGCGGGCCAATCGCCACCATGAGCGCTTCGCGTTCGCGCAGCGTGCCATAGAGGTCGCGCCAGGCCTCGAGTTCGGTAACACAATAGGAGCACCAGCGGCCGCGGAAGAACTTGATGACCAGGGGCCCAAGGGCAAGCAGATCCGCCGACCTTACCCTGCGGCCGGTCGCGTCTTTGAGGGCGAACTCGGGCGCGATTGCGCCAACGGGAAGAATGCGGTCTTCAATGCCTGAGGCGAAAAGCTCGGAGACGGCCCGCTCGCCCACGGCAAGGCGGTCGGCCTGCACCAGGTGGCGCGTGTTGGCGGTGATCTCATCGAGCTGGTCCTGCAGGGTCGTGGTGGTCATCCTCATGCCTCGGCGACGACACANNTCGTGCAGCTTTTCTATGCTCACTTCATCCTTCCGCAGCGCGTCCAGGTTCGGCTCCATGATCTTCCATGCCTGCTCAAACAGATCGGCGACTTGAGTCATTTCCAACTCGTGCAGGCCGTGGAGCGTCTCGCGCAGGTCGCGCTCGTCATTCTGATTGCTGAAGTGGGCTGCGAGATCTTCCTGCGTCATGCTGACATCGAATTCGTGGGTACCCGCCATGGCCCGCAGCCCGCGCGGCAGGGAGCCGAGAATCTCGTGGAACCGATCGCGGTCTTCCTGTATTTCGATTGGCAGCAGCTGCTGCAATTCTGTCGCAAGCAGTTGCAGCAGGGCCTCGTCGCCCTGCGCTGCGTGGATTGTTTCTACGGTGATGGCCATCGTTCTCTCCTATCGCCCAAAGCGTTCGGCAGCTACGCTTTCGTTCTCGGCAAGATTATCAGCCTTTGCCGCGTACCCGGTATTGGCGGTGATCTCGTCGAGTTGGTCATGGGGCCTATTCACCGGCATCGTTCTTCCGAAGGAAATCATTGAAGTTGAACTGCCTCTCCCCATTTGCATGGATGCGAAGCAATATGTTGTGTGTCTTCAGAAACTCGGCGGTCAATCCGAAGATTACCGCGGCGGCGCGTGGAAACCTTCCAGGGAGCTTCTTAGTTCCTTCAATACGACCATAAACGATGAGCGCGGCAATCTTACTCTCTCGCCTTGAATCTTTCCTCCAAACTTCGAGGGTACTTTCAACTTGTAGGGCGGCATCCTTGAGTTTCGTGTCTGAACCTTTGAGCTCGACGATTACATCAATTGTTCCGAGAAGTCCAACAATGAAATCCGATTGCCTGCCATTCTTTGGCGCATAGCAGCCGTCGTAATAAATCTTTCGAACCTTCCTATTCCGTCGATTGACGAAAGTAGCGCGCACGCCCTGATCGTCAACGAAGACCGAATCGCCCGTACAAATCTCAATGCAGTCTTCGACCCACGCGCAACCCGGCTGGCTAGGAGGCTTTTGTATGGTCATATTCAAGCCCCAAAAGTTCATCGAATTCGTTCCCGATAACCTCCGAGATCTGATCGAGATAGTTGCCTTCGACAAAACCACTCTCGTTAAGAATGGATTTCAGCTTGCCATCCTCGATCGCATACGCCTTGAAGTCGCCTTCCTTGATCCAGAAATGCTCGGGAATGATCTTGGCGACTTCATCGCGCAACTTTGAGTTAATGCGAGCAGCTTGGCCGGCTTCGATCAGGTTGTTGAAGGCTGTGAGGATGTAGGGGCTGTGTGTGGTAATTACCCAGCAAGACTTTTGGCGGCGGACGTTCGCGAGCCAAGAGACCAATCTGACTATATCGACCTGTGCGCTTGGGAAGAGGTGAGCTTCGGGCTCCTCGGCAAAAACCGTCCTGCTTGCACGACTTCGAAGGGTAAAACGAAGTGACGCAAGGAGCGGTAATACCTCTTGTGTTCCAGATGAAAGATGAGTCAGCGAAAGGGTACGCCCGTCATCGGCGACAAAACTCAAGATTCCTCTCTTGTTCTTGATGCTACCCTTAAGAATTCGAGCTCGCATTTCGTCGAATGTGACTGCGAGTTCTTCTTCACCACTTGAAAGGAATAGGTTGTCATTGAATATTCTTTCAATTGTCCGACCGAAGCGAGAAGTGATCGGATCGAGGGAACCGCTCTCAAACGCGGTGATGGCCTTGCTATAAGTAGTGAAGAAGGCGCGACCAGCTGGTATGTAGGTCTGGAGAGGAGTTTGGCCCTTCTCGAAAAGCGTGGACAGTCGCCTGCTAGCAATTTCCCTTGTGGACCACGGACCGTATCCTCCTTCCTCCTCTTCCTCGTCCTTTTTAGGACGGGCGTTAAATGCCTGGATGTCCTGGAGTGCGCCTTCATAGGCGGTCGAGAATTCTTGGCCTAGTGAGAGCCAGATTTTTTCACCAAGGCTACCGCTCCGCGAAGTTCTCACGATGGAGATATTCAGCGAGGCGTGAGTGTAGCTTATTTCGAATTTCTTTTTACCCCATGCGTTCACCGGAAACCAGGCAATGAAGCTGTCTCTCACCTGCTGCCTGAATGCTTTTAGCGTGGTATCGTCGGAAAGAGCCTCCGGGGCAATCGAGACGATGTCTAGAAAGAAATAGGCCAACCTACAAAGGAGGCTCTTCCCGCTAGCTTGGGGCCCGATAATGACGTTGATGCCGCCGAAATCAAGCGTCGCGTCCTTGATCACGGAGAAGTTCTTGACGGTCAATCGGCGCATGGTACCCTCCCTCTTTGGCGCATTTGGGTCTTAATCTCCACCGATTTTATCTTCCAAACCGTTGCTTACCGCCCATGCCCATGGCGCCCAGGCCGCCGCGCATCATCTTGGCTGCCAGGCCGCCCTTCCCCATCTGCTTGAACATTTTAGCCATCTGCGCGTATTGGCGCAGAAGATTGTTTACGTCCTGCACTTCTGTGCCGCTGCCCTTGGCGATGCGCTTGCGGCGCGTGCCTGAGATGATCTCGTGGTTGCGGCGCTCCTTCGGCGTCATGGAATTGATGATTGCCTCAAGGCGCACAAATTGCTTCTCGTCGACATTGCCGGCGGCCTGCTGCATGCCCGCGAACGGGCCGACCGACGGAAGCATCTTGAGAATGCTCTCCATCGAGCCCATTTTCCTGATTTGCCTCAACTGGTCGCGAAAATCTTCCAGCGTGAATCCGTCGCCGAGCAGGGCCTTCTTCGCGAACTCCTCCGACTTTTTGCGGTCAAGGGTCGATTCGGCCTTCTCGATCAGCGACATCAT
>PMWR01000629.1 GCA_003166055.1 Acidobacteriaceae bacterium | reverse complement strand
GGGTCCTTGCCCGAGAAGGCGCCGCCACCGTGACGGCCCGCGCCGCCATAGCTGTCGACGATGATTTTGCGGCCGGTCAGGCCAGTATCGCCCATAGGTCCGCCGATGACGAAGCGGCCGGTGGGGTTGATGTGGTACTTGGTGTGCTCGTCGAGCCACTCAGCGGGAAGTACGGCCTGAATGACGTACTTGAGGATGTCGGCGTGGAGGTCTTCGTTGCTGACGCTCTCGGCATGCTGGGTAGAGATGACGACGGCGTCGATGCGGCAGGGCTTGTGGTTCTCGTCGTACTCGACGGTGACCTGGCTCTTTCCGTCGGGGCGAAGATAGGGCAGCTTGCCTGACTTGCGCACCTTGGTGAGTTGGCGGGTGAGCTTGTGGGCCAGCGCGATGGGGGCCGGCATCAACTCGGGGGTTTCATTGGAGGCGTAGCCGAACATCATNNCCGGCGCCGCCGGTGTCAACGCCTTGGGCGATGTCGCCGGATTGCTTGTTGATGGTGGAGATGACGGCGCAGGTGTTGGAGTCGAAGCCGTAGAGGGCGTTGTCATAGCCGATGGAGGCGACTACGCCGCGCACCAGGCTCTGGAAGTCGACGTAGGCCTTGGTGGTGATTTCACCGGCGATGACGACCAGGCCGGTGGCTGTGAGGGTTTCCGCGGCGACGCGGCTGTAGGGGTCCTGCTCGAGGCAGGCGTCCAGGATGGCGTCAGAGACCTGGTCGGCAATCTTGTCGGGATGGCCTTCAGTGACTGACTCAGAGGTAAACAAGAAACGGTCGCTCAATGTGAAACTCCTCCCATTGCAGGGAATTCAATTTGGGCAGTCTGTCACGAGGACCGGCACATGCTGGATCACCGGTGCGAGAGCAAGAAATTTTCTCCCGCATCGGACCCACTCTCGCGCAAGACATACCTGCACCGTCAGGCGTGTACCTTGGGATGCATGCCTCCATGGTAATTGCCGCAGGCGGGGAAGGGCAAAGACTCTCAGCGAATGGGGCGTGGCCGGGTTTGGAAGGGGATTTCCGTCATTGAATCGGGAGGGCCGCGTTGGCGTACGCCCGGTCCAGCTCTTGGCGAAACTTTATGAAGCTGGGAAGGTCGATCGTTTCAGGGTCGATATGTCCGCTGCGGATCAAATCCGCTTGCTGTTCCGCTGTCGGCTCACATTTGAGATGTCTTGCCAGCTGGCTCTTGAGACTCCTTGGGCTTGAGTCGTTGCCCGGTTCGTCCTCCAGACCACTGCAGTCTCTTGTTGCATCCTCGTGCTTGAGGAGTCCACACAGCATCCACGCCTCGGATTTGGGGCGCGGTACCATGGGAACGCCCGACGAGAACTCCGCCGCTTCAAAGCCGCTCCGCATGGAGTCGAATTTCTTTTGCCATTCTGCCTTTGGTGTGGAGTTGGTTCCATCCGCATCGCGAAAGAATACTGCGATCACGGGAGAGCTGCGTTCGGTCGCAATGACCTTTGCGCGTTTGCCCAGCAGATAGGCTCCTTTGCGAAAGTATTGACTTCCCGCTTCGTCTGTCCCGCGCGGCAAAAGCAGCGGCTTGGGACCACGAAGAGCGGCAAGGTCCATTTCACCCAACAAACAGACGCAATCGCCGCCGTCAGCTTGCAATGCAAGCACGGAGTACTTCAGCTTCGCCGGCCGCTCGAGCAGTTTATCGACAATCCAAGCCATCGGGCCGGGCGCAAATTCCCATCCCGTCTCCTTGGGCTTCCGTGTTCCTATATCGGTGGGGCCTTCGCCGGAGAGGACGAGAATCATTGGGCGGTGACTCCCGCCTCAGCAAGGGCCTTCTGCTCAATCTCTTCAGCCTCGATCGCCAACTGTTCGATTGATGTGTCCACATAAACCTCACCCGGTCCAAGGATTCCGAGCTTCTTGCTCGTAGAAGGCAGATCGAAATATCGGCAGGAACGCGTCTTTCCCTCGTGATTGCGATAGAGCAGGATCATCGCTTCTTTCGCTTCTTCGTCGCTCAGGTAATTGAGAATTAGCGGACTGTGTGTCGTTACGATGATTTGCGCTTTTGCCTGCGACAAATACTTGACGAGTCTCTCAATCAGTTCAGGATGTAATCCGTTCTCGATCTCGTCCAAGAGGATCACCGTGTCCGAGGTATTCTGTGCCTCAATCTGCGAGATGATCGCTAGGATCCTCAAGAACCCGTCGCTCAGATGCTTGGCCGTAACAAAGGAAACCTTTGTCTCACGTGCCTCCAACGACCGCCAACCGTATTCTTTGCTGGGGGTTCGCAAATTCACCAACGAAGGAAAGAATTCACGTAGTTTGTTGAGAATTGTGTTGCGGAGGTCGGTTTTGAATTTCGAGAAGAAACCGGCGAGGTATTCGCCGCTCCATCCAATTTGGTCACTGGGTCGTGAGCTACGCCTCATGGACCCAGGAGCTAGCAACTCCAATGACTTGACATTCTGCATTGCAGACTTAAATCGAATGAGAGACGGTGGCAGAACGCTCTCGTCAAGGACGGCTAGACACGAGCCAGTAATGCGAAATGCCCTCATATCCACTTCTACTTGGGTATCGTCGGCTTTGTTTATGCGTAGCTGTCCCTTGCTCAACTGAAGGATATTCTTTCCGTCAATTTCAATTAGCTCTTCGTTACCCAGCCGACGCATCAGGTTAAAATTGCCTGACCACTTGACGGAGCCTAAATCGTCCAACTCCATTTCGACGCTGTATGCCACATGGAACGGGAGCCGGGACGCGTCATTGTGCCTCGACCTTAACTCAAGCATGCTCCAATCTCGGCTCTTGACCCATTGGCGCACGTCACTGCCGACGAAGTGGGACAAGTAATCAAACATCTGCAGCACGGAGGTCTTCCCGCTGCCATTGGCGCCGATCAGGCACGTGAAATTCGCCAGTTGAGGCGTCTCTAACGGAGGCAGCGAAAAGCCGTCGAGCGATTTGAAGTTGTCGATCTGAATTCTGCGGATCACTTGTTTGTGCGCCCTACCTTGCAGCCATCATATATCCTATGTCGTCTATTGTTGGCTTGGGCTTGCCGTCTCGGCCTAGTGGCTGAACCAGGATTGTATGCGGGTATAAAGGGCGTGGGCCGCGGCGCGCGCTTCTTCAACGGGAAGCAGGGAGGGCCACCAGCCGGCGCGGAGTCCGTAGTAGCGGACAGAGAGAAAGGCAGCCCCCGCGATGACGATCAGCAGCAGAATGGCGCCGATCCAGCGCAGGCGGATTTCAGCGGCGTCGCGGCGCAGGATGCGGGCTTTGCCGACATTGGAAGCGAAGGCGGTCCAACTGCGGTCGTCATCGAGGATCTGGCCGGAGGCGCTGTAGGCTTTGAGGAAGCGCTCGGTCCAGGCATGCTGGTCGAGGCCCACCGCGTCGGCGTAGCCGCGCACGATGCCCTTGCTGAGGATGCCGCCGGGAAGAAGGCGAAAACTCTCCTGCTCCAGCGCAACCAGGTGGTGGCGGCTGATTTTGGTGACCGCGGTGATATCTTCAAGCGCAATGCCGCGGGCGAGCCGCTCCATGCGCAGATCTTCGCCAAAGTTGCCCATTGGTGACCGAAAAGCGGGTAACGTACCCGAAAGTTTCCACTTTTACGATAAACCGGTGCCGGGTTTCAGTCAAAGAATTTGTGAGGTTCTCCCTTTCTTTTCATGAATCTGAGGCTGTTTCCCGCTGGGAATTCAGTATTAATGAACTAATCAACGCCGTCCGGACCTGGAGGCACGAGAAGTGATCTGGGGCTGGGCTGATACCCTGAAGGCGAGGGCGGTTTGGCGTATTTTTGATCCCCTGGAGCCAGGTTCGAGAAATGAATAAGCTCATCTTTGCCAATCTGGTGCACCGGCCGGTGCGGTCCATCATCAGCGTGCTGGCGGTGGCCATCGAAGTCATCATGATCCTGTCGATCGCGGGCATCTTCATGGGGATGCTGAACGACACCAAGCAGCGCACCAACGGGATTGGCGCGGACCTGATGGTGCGGCCGCCGGGTTCGAGCATCATGGCGGGGATGAGCGGCGCGCCGATGCCGGTAAAGATTGTGGACGTGCTGCGCAAATTGCCGCATGTGGTTGAGGCTTCCCCGGTGAATCAGAAGCTGAATACCGCCGGCAAAATCGAGATTCTGTATGGGATTGACTATCCCAGTTTCAACGCGCTCAAGCCGTTCGTCTTTGTAGCAGGCGGGCCGTTCACCGGACCAAACGACGTGATGGTAGACGACGTGTTTGCCGGCTCGGACAAGGGCTACCACGTGGGGGACACGATTCAGATTCTGGGCCACCCGTTCCGTATCTCGGGGATTGTGGAGCACGGCAAGGGCGGGCGCAAACTGATGCCGCTGGACACGATGGACCAGATTACAGATGCCGAAGGCAAGGCGTCGCAGTTCTTTATCAAAGTGGACGATCCGGCCAACGATAACCTGGTGATCCAGGAGATTCACGCCACGCGCGGGCTGGAGGAATACCCGGTAGAGACGGTGGATTCGTGGCTGGAGGAGATGACGCCGGACAGGATTCCCGGCTTCAATATCGCGCTCGAAGTGGTCACATTCATCGCGGTCGTGGTGGGGTTTCTGGCGATCTTTCAGGCGATGTACACGGCGGTTCTGGAGCGGACGCGCGAGATCGGCATTCTGAAATCGATGGGCGCATCGAAGCTGACGATTGTGGACGTGATCCTGCGCGAGACGGCGGTGTTGGCGCTGGCCGGGGTGGCGCTGGGAATTGCGGGCACGTTCGGGGTGAAGGTGCTGATGGTGCACGTGTTTCCGATGCAGCACTTCGAAGTGACCGGGTTGTGGGTGGCGCGGGGAGCGGGAATTGCTTTTGTGGGGGCGCTGTTTGGAGCGCTGTACCCGGCGTGGATGGCGGCGCGCAAGGATCCGATCGACGCGCTGGCGTACGAGTAGGCCGAGCGGAGTTAGCGGCGCTGCGCGGGGTGCATGTCGACTGGCAGCCGGCTAACGTCTCAATTCTCACCCAAGAGGTTCACCCCAACCCCATGTTTTGTGGGTTGACCAGACGCGTCGAACCGCCCGAATTCGGCAGCGGGTTATACTCGGAGTAATCCTGCAGACGTAAATGTAGATTTACTTATTATGCGGAGAAGCGGCACTGATGATGTCGTCCAAGCGATG
This sequence comes from Acidobacteriaceae bacterium, assembly GCA_003166055.1. The sequence continues at coordinate 4,004 of PMWR01000629.1, read as the reverse complement.
GCTTTACGCGATCTGGCTGGTGCTGATCGGCGGGTTCGCGGCTCTGCACGCGCTGCATCTCAGCGCCGATTTTCCCAACCATTCGGAGTGGTATTGCGACTGGGCCAAGTACACCGATGAGGGCTGGTATGGGAACGCCGCGATCCGCGCCCACCTGTTCGGCAACTGGTATATGCCGGGGGACTTCAATCCCGCTGCGGCGCTGCCGGTGTGGCCGTTTCTGGAGTGGGTGCTGTTCTGGGTTACCGGGGTGACGGTGGAAGCGGCGCGGGGGTTGGCGGTCGCATTCTTCTTTGCCAATCTGTTGTTAAGTTACCTGCTGCTGCGGGCGACGGGGACACGCTGGACGGCGCTGCTGGCGGTGACGCTGGTGGTGACCAGCCCGTTCCTCTACTGCTTCAGCCGGTTGGCGATTCTGGAGCCGCTGATGACGACGCTGACGCTGGGAGCGCTGAACCTGGCGGTGAGGCTGCCGAGGCTGCGCAGGCCGGTGTGGGCTTCAGCGTGGATAGGTGTGCTCTTCACGCTGATGATGCTCAGCAAGACCACGGCCATTTTTCTGCTGCCGGCGCTGGGCTGGGCGCTGGTGCTGCCGTTGTGGCACGAGCGGAAGCTGGCGCTGCGTTGCGCGATCACGGCGGCGGGCGTTTCGGCGGTTCTGTTTGGCGCCTGGTTGGCGCTGGTCACGGGTTTTGGTTTGCTGCCCGACTACAAATACCTCTTCATTGTGAACAAATACGACAAGCCGCCGGAGTTTTACTGGCCGCTGCCGAGCTTGTGGTGGTCGTTTCATGGCGGCCTGTGGGTGGACCACATTCTGATTCCGGTTGCCGGACTGGTGGTGGTGGGAGCGGTAGTGTTTTGGCGCAGCAAGCCTGGCCTTCGACTGCTGGTGGACCCGGTGTTTGGCGCCTCGGTGCTCGCGGTAAGCGGCTACATTTCCTTCATGACGATTCAGAACCATCCGCAGCCCCGCTACTTCGCGGTGGTGGCGTTTTTCGCCTTCTTTGTGGTGGCGCAAGGGGCGGGGGCGCTGCTCGGCGAAACAGCGATGGCTGATGAGGGGGCGCTGCTGGGAGCCAAAGCACCGGATCGCGCGCTTTGGATGCGGTGGAGCGGCTGGGCGGTGATCGCGGCGGCGGTTGTCACCTCTGGCTTCAACGGAGTGAAGACGGTGAACTTCGCGGCTCATCCAAAGTACACGTTTGTGAATGCTGCCGATCGGCTGACGCGGTATATCGACGGGCATCCCAACGGCAAGCGGCTGCTGGTGTCCATCAGCGGCGACGAGATCACGCTGATCAGTCACCTGCCAACTCTGTGCGACGATTTTGGCACTCAGGACCTGGCTTCGAAGCTGGCGGCGTATCGGCCGGGATGGTATGCCACGTGGAACGACCTCGATCCCGGTACATTGGAAGACCTGCACAACCGAAATTCTGTGGAACAGGTTGCGAGATTTCCGGCTTTCGACGATCCTGACCGGAACGTGCTGGTGCTTTTCAAGCTGCATCCTCTGCCCGGGGGACGGGTGCGCAATCCGGACACCGAGAACCTGAAGGTCGCGCTCCCCGGCGACAAGATCGATATCCCGGTGGAGTGAAGCGGGGAATAGGGAATAGGGATCTCGGCGCTGATCCCGGGTCCCTATGCTTGCCTTAGAACGGGAAGCGGATGGTAAAGATCCCGTTGTGGTTGTTGCGGTAGAACTGAGTCGTTGCGATCTGGAAGCCGCCGCCGATCGACATGCCAACTCTTTTCGTCAGCATGAATCGTCCGGCCACAATTCCCGGAGTGATATAGTTCAGCGCCTTTCCGGCGTGCTCTCCATCCTGATAGTGCGTGGTGTTGAATTCGATCTCCGGCCAGAGCTTCTTCACCACGCGGTATTGCAGGGTGTTATTCCAGAGGTAGTTCCTCCCATTGACAAGTTCGTTGGTCGTGGGATTCTGGACACCGAAGGTTCCCTGGACATCGAAGTTGCCGTAGCCCTTGCCATACGCAACGGTCGGCGTAATCGTCGCCGAATTGGCCCCCGTCACCTGGCCGTTCGAATAGGTTCCGGTGGGGATGCTCCAGCCCAGAAACGCCGTCAGGATGTAATTCCCGTGCTGTTCGTTTCTGGAGAGGATGCGGTACTTGACCAGGAATGCAATATCGCCCGACCCGTTCGTTTCGCTCGGGTCGCCGCCGTAGTTGTAATACGGAGGAGTCTGGATGATCAGCTCTGTCTTGTACCAGGGGATCAGCTCCAAGCCCTTTGCTCCGTCGTATTCGTTCCACGTGTATCCATCGACATGCTGCAACCAGTCCTGATCGTAACGAAATTCTTCTTCGAGGCGCGGTGTCGTGGTCGCAACCGGTGTCATCCAGTGCGGCTGTTCGCTCTGGGTCTTGTCCACCCGATTAAACCAGTTCGAGAAATATCCATCTTGCCCGAACGCCAGCGTCGAACAGGAGAAAGGAACCGCCGAGAGGAAGAGAATCGCGGCCCTAAGAACCGACTTCGCTTTGTTCGCATTTCCTCCAATACAAAAATGCTTGAGACACTGCATTAGCCGTGTAACCCGATGTGTCCGCAGGTTCTGTGCTACCGTGGCGCGGGCTTGCACGCCGGCGATTAAACCAGTGAGGGGAACGGTGGAGGAGGGCGTCAAAAGGGCGAGAGAGAGTGGGATGGTGGGGAATTTCAAGGGTTTCTCCTCGTATCGGTTGGAAGATTTAGAGTAGGTTCTCTACGATTCAGTATGAATTGATGCGAATATATCAAAAAATATTGAGAATACAAAACGAATTTTTCCCAATTTGGCGCAGGGACCCCGGCGTCGGAATTTGAGGCAGGTATTTTTGGAGTGGCTTCGCCGTTTGGGGCTACGGGCGGCCGATCATGACTTCAGTGGCCTTGATAAGGGCCAGGGCGGAGTCGCCGGGTTTGAGGGCCAGTTCGCGGACGGCGTCGGCGGTAATGATGGCTGTGACGCGTTGGTTCCCAACGGCGAGCACGACCTTGGCCAGCAGGCCGTCGATGGTGACTTCGACCACGGTGCCGGGCAACTGGTTGCGTCCGCTGATGCGGGCGGAGCCGGGGCTGGCCGCGGCGGGCGGCAGGAACTCGGCTAGCGCCTCGAGGGGAACGCGGTGATGGCCGCCCGGGGTTTTGATGGTGCGGATGCGCCCGGCAAGGATCCAGTGCTTGAGCACGGGGTAGCTGATGCCGAGTTTTTCCGCCGCCTGGCGGGGTGTGAGAAGGGCGGAAGGGGTCGTGGAAGAGGTCATGGAGCGGGGCGAATCTCCCTGGCCTGTACTGTACACGGTTCGCTCGCGGAGGCGCGCGGCGCATGGAAAAAGGGTTCACGGGACCCTGTGACTGCAATCACTCGACAGCGGGGTACGCGGATGATAGGCTTCCGGTGACTTTTCCCCGGATGTTTGAGGGGTCGCAAATTGCGGGGCCGGTGGTGCCACGGTCTCAAACCATATTCTGGGAGGACATGTGACTGTAACCAATTGGGTGGAGTTTTTTCTGACCGTGAGCGCACTTTCGCTTTTTGTCTCGTTTTTGTTTACGCGTCAGGTTATTGGCGCAGACACCGGCACGGCCGTCTTGCAAAAGATTGCCGGAGCTATGAAGGAAGGCGCGGAGGGGTTTCTAAANNGCGCGCAGGAGCACGCGGGCGGAGGCGAAGCCAACCTGGTGCTGCCGGATTTGTCTTCCGTAAGCTTTTTCGGCATCAACGGACATGCCCTTTTGACGATCGGACTGCTCTTCTGCGCTGGCGGCCTGTTGTTCGGCCTGACGATCTTTGTGCAGTTGAAGAACGCGCCGGTCCATCGCACCATGCTTGAAGTCTCCGAACTGATTTATGAGACCTGCAAGACCTATCTGATCACTCAGGGCAAGTTCATTATGCTGCTTTGGGTTTTCATCGCGGTCATCATCTCGCTGTACTTCGGCTGGCTGGAGCCGGGGGGAAATGTTGCGGTGACCCTGCCCATCATCCTGT
>PMWR01000593.1 GCA_003166055.1 Acidobacteriaceae bacterium | reverse complement strand
GCGCCTGCAATCGCGCCCGCCAGCGGGTCGGAACCTGCGCGCCTTGCCGTCAGCGGAAACAGGTTCGCCGCCGTGGCCTGGCTGTGGCTGCTCATCCACACCAGCGCCCACGCCGCCAAACCCGCCAGCACCGGAACCTTCAGCCAGTTAAGCGCAGTCATCACGCCGCTGCTCAGGCGCGTTCCCGCGTAGTTCATTGCCCCAAGAGCAAGCAGAATCAGCGCCGGCAGCATCTTCGCCAGCCACACCGGCACTGAAAACAGCGCCTGCGCATAGGGCACCGTGCCCACGCAAAGCGCCGCGGCCACGCCGGGATACATCACCACCGCGGCCATCCATCCATAAAGAAACGCCACGCGCCGGCCAAAGCCTTTGCGCAGGTAGACATATTCGCCGCCGGCTTGCGGAAACCGCACCGCCAGCTCGGTAAAACAAAGCGCGCCGGCCAGAGTAACGAGCGCCATGCCGCACCACACCGCACCCAGCAGCGCGGGCGAGCCGACGGACTTCGCCATGCCCGCGGGCGTGAGAAAAATGCCCAGTGAAATGGCCTCGCCGGTCACAACGGCCATGGCCGCCCACACCCCCATCTGCCGCCCGCCCTGCCGCTCGCTCCGCATCGTTCGGGTATCCTACGCAGGCGGCGGGCTCACGCGCATCCTCCATTTGGTTGAGGCCGGACCCGTCAATCGTGGCGGCTCGCCATCGCTCTCATCCCACACTTCGAGCCGCGCACTCGATGCAACCCGCCCCGTTGCTGTATCGTCCAAAGCGTATGGCAACTCAAGCGAGCACCGCTCCCCACCCCGCTCCCGAGGCTGAAGAGGTTTACCGCCGCTGGCTTCAGTTTCTTGACGATGAGTTTGTCCGCCACAGCTCTCCTGAGCGGCGCGCGGAGATTGTGCGCGACCAGCTCTACCAGCTCTATCTGGGCCGCCCGCACGGGGGCAAGCTCAACTTGACGCTCACCTCGGAGCTCCCCGGCAACGTGCTGAGCCTGGCCCTCGACCCGGAAAACATCACGCTTGAGGCCGGGTATTATCCTGAGGTCAATCGCGAGCTGTACGCACGACGCAAGCCGCTGCTCTGGTTCTGGCAGATGTTCGACCGCTCGCCGGTCGGCCTGAACCACTGGCTGGGTCTGCGCTTCCGCTGCATGCTCGGCCGCCACCTGTTTGACCACATGGGCAACGGCGTCCGCATCCACCACGGCGTCGACCTCACCTACGGCTACAACCTCAAGATCGGTGACGGGGTCACCATCCGCCATGGCGTGCTTTTGAATGATCGTGGCGGCATCACCATCGGCAAAGGCGCTGTCATCGGCTCCTTCGCCCGCATCTACTCGCAGACCTACGCGCCGGACGACTACGAACATGCCACGCTGGTGCCCACGGTGATCGGCGACCGCGCCCGCATCGGCAGCCACGCCATCGTGCTGGCCGGCCATACGGTCAAGCCGGGTGAAGCGGTCGGCGCCTTCCCGGCGGACGGAAGCTAAGCCCGAAAAGCTCTCAATGCTACTCTGACCCGTTGGAGTCTCCCTTGCCGTCTGGCGCACTGATCGTTGCTGTCTTCGAATTTGTTCTGCTCCTCTTTTCGCTCTGCGTCCACGAGTGCGCCCATGCCTGGATGGCCTCGCGCCTCGGCGACCAGACCGCCCGCGAAATGGGCCGCGTGTCGCTCAACCCGATGGACCACATCGACCCCATCGGCACACTGCTGTTTCCTGCGCTCATGATCTTCGGCCCGCTCTTCGGCCTCAATCTGTTCGGGGGCATGCTGATTGGCTGGGCCAAACCCACCCCGGTGATCACCCGCAACTTTCGCAAGCTCGTACGCGACGACAACCTGACCACGCTGGCCGGCCCGTTCTCCAACCTGCTGATTGTCTTTGTCGCTTTCGTCGTACTGGCCATCATCTCGCTTGTTGTCCCAGACGGCCGGCAGTACGTCTACTACGCCTTTAACGGCAGCCTTCTCATCGACGTCTCTCCCGGCGTGCAGACAGTCGTCCTGCTGGCGACGCTGGCCATTCTGGTGAACCTCTCGCTCTTCTTCTTCAACCTGCTGCCCATCCCTCCACTCGACGGCAGCCACCTGCTGCGCAACGCGCTGCCCTACAACGCCGTCCAGACCTATGACCGAATTCCCATCTGGGTCAGCTATCTGCTGATGATGTTCCTTGGCCCGGTCATCCTGAGGATTCTCCTGAGCCCATCGCTTGGCCTGGTTTATCTGGCCCTCAGGCACATCTAAAGGACCCAACCTGCCGGACAAAGACAAAAGCGCCAGAACACCGGCGATTTGCCTCCGCCAGAACCCGATAGAATCAATCGAGACACTATTTCCCGGAATCGATAAGAAAAATGCCTGAACCCGCAACCTCATCGTCCCGCCCCCGCGTCCTCAGCGGCATGCGTCCCACCGGCAAGCTCCACCTCGGCAACTACATGGGCGCCCTCGCCAACTGGGTCAAGCTTCAGGACGACTACGAGTGCTATTTCTTCATCGCCGATCTCCACGCGCTGACCACCGACTATGCGGACACTTCGCAGATCGCGCCTAACACGCTTGAAGTTGCGCTGGACTTCCTTGCCGCCGGACTCGATCCGAATAAATGCACCATCTTTGTGCAGAGCCAGGTGAAGCAGCACTACGAGCTGCCACTGCGATTGGGGATGATTACTCCGTTGAGCTGGCTTGAGCGTGTGCCGAGTTACAAGGAGATGCAGGAAAACCTCTCCACCAAAGACCTGACCACCTACGGATTCCTGGGCTACCCGGTCTTGATGGCTTCGGACATTCTGCTCTACCAAGCCGATTTTGTCCCTGTAGGTCAGGATCAGCAGGCGCACGTCGAGCTGACCCGCGAAATCGCGCGACGCTTCAATCAGTTTTATCCCAGAGCAAGAGCCAAGAATGTCGGGGAAATACTCCGAGCAGCCCAAGTGCGTCCTCTTTATGTTCTACCCGAACCAAAGGTCCTGCTGACTCCCTCGCCCAAGCTCCCCGGTACCGACGGTCGCAAAATGTCAAAGAGCTACGGCAACACCATCCTGCTCACCGATCCCGAGCCGGAAGTGCGCCTGAAACTCAAGACCATGGTCACCGACCCGGCCCGCGTCCGCCGGACCGATCCGGGCGACCCCGACAAGTGCCCGGTAGGCGATCTGCACAAGGTCTTTTCCAGCCCTGAAACCCTGGCCAACGTCTATGAAGGCTGTCGTTCCGCGGGAATCGGCTGCATCCAGTGCAAGGGCTGGGCTGCCGATGCGCTGGTACAGATTCTTGAACCCATCCAGACTCGCCGTGCCACCTATTCCGAAGCGCAAGTAGTGGGAATCTTGAAAGACGGCTCCAACTGCGCGCGCATTCGCGCCGAACAAACCATGCAGGAAGTGCGCGCCGCCATGCACATGACGCTGAGCAGTGCCGCAGGCCTGTGAGACCCATCGAAGAATACAGTTGAACGTGGAAGAAACAGCATTGACCGAAGAAACCAACAACCCGGAGATCGCCA
>PMWR01000536.1 GCA_003166055.1 Acidobacteriaceae bacterium | reverse complement strand
TGTTAGCGCCGGTTTAAAAGGGAGCCAGTCTGGCCGGTTTGAGGGTGGGCCAGGCGGCCGTCAAGTAGCCCCGAGGCACACTGCGGCGCCGACTGCGTGAGCCAAAGGACAGCAGTCACGGTGCCGAGTTTATTCCCTGCCACACAGTCTGCTATTTCACGAGTGATCCTCCTGCGCCGTCCGCTGATGCCGGAACTGCGGAATCGCGGCTATGTTTGGTATCCCTCTTGACCGACTCGATGACCAGGTACAGTTTGTCCGCGCTGTTGACCTTGCCAGACACGCAGTAGTATTCGCCTGGGGCGATGACGTGGGCTCGGGTGAAGTCGTAGAGGCGGTAGACCCGGCGGGTGGAGTGGTCTTGCATGAGAAACACGACACAGGTTCGATATTCCATACGAGAGAGCAAGAGCAGATGATTGGCGCTGAAGTTGAACATGACGGCAAAGACCAGAGAGCGGGAGCGAAGTGCTCCCGCCCCTGCCGGCAGCGCCGTTGAGGGGTTACCCGGCGGACTCCTCCGCGCGGGATATCGTCACAGAGCGGCGCATGATCGGAGCCAGCGTGACGAGCGGTCACTCGCTCGAGGGCTGGCTCTTGTTGGTTTTGCGAAGGCTTTCGCCCCCGAGCAAGAAGATTTCGGAGTTCTCCACTAAGCGGTCGGCAATGGCCGTCGCAATGGTGGTGTTGTAGAGGATGTTGCCCCAGTCGGAGAACGCAGTGTTGGTGGTGATCAACGTACTGCGATGACAGCTGTGGCGCGTGGAGATGACCTGATAGAACAGGTTGGAAGTCTGCTGATCGAGCGAAAGGTAGCCGAGTTCGTCGACCAGCAGTAGGGTGGGGTCGGTGTAAAGCTTCAGTTTGCGGACCAGCGAGTGATCGACCTGCGACGCCAGCAGATGGTTCAGCATGTCCATGGCGGTGGTGAACAGGACGCGCTGCTTGGCCTGGCAGGCGCGCCAGCCGATGATCTTGGCCAAGAAAGTTTTACCGACGCCAGGATTGCCAATGACGCAGAGGTTAGTGCCGTTCTGGATGAAGTCGAGATCCAACAGGCGCAGAATGCGGTTCTTCAGTTGGAGGCGCGACTTGTGATGGTTGAACTGGAAACTGTCGATGGAAGGCTTGGCGTGCAAGCGGGAGAGCTTGAAGCGGCGTTCCACGGTGCGTTGCGAGCGAGCTTCGAGTTCACGATCGACCAAGGCTTCCAGGGTCTGGGCGACGCTAAGATTGCGGGCCGTCGCCTCCGTCAGTGTCGGTTCCAGTTGCTGGCTCATGGTCATCAGGTTCAGTTGATCGAGTTTCTGTTGCAGTACGGTCATCGGTAGCCTTCTTAGCATGCAGGATGAAAGTGTCGTAGTCGGCCAGCGACAGCGGATCGGTGGCCAGTTCGTTCAGTTGCGGGTCTTGCAGGCGAAGCCGTGGCTGCACCTCGCGCTGCATCTGCTGTTGGCGAAGGATGTTGCCGATGTAGTCGGCACCGAACGCGCCGGCGGCATGGGCTTTCTGCAAGGCGATGGCGACGGTTTCCGGCCCATACTCCCGAACCAGTTCGAGTAGTTCCCGGACTTGTCGGGCCAGCGAGCGGTCGGTATCGGCCAAGCGTTGCAGGTAGAGTTCGCAAGCCGGGCCGAGCCATCTGACTAAGCGTTGTTGGGCAGCGCTGCGCTGTGCGGCAGCCATTTGGGCGAACAGTTCTTTCTGGAAGCGCTCGGCGCCTAGTACTTCACCGCGCTGCCAGCAGCGGGCGTAGGAAACGATCTCCTGGTGTTGGTCGTAGACGACGAGCGAGCTGGCGTCAGCCTTTACGGTGAGCCAGTAGCCGACATAGCGCGGCGGCACGCAGTAGTGATTGCCGTCGAAGGCCAGGCGCAGATCCTTGTGTACCAGAGCGTCCGCGGTGTCGCGATAATCGGGCGTGATGGCCGGCAGAAGATGCAGGGCCTCGGGGCGAAAGCGTTCTTCCGGAGTCTGGCCGGTTTCGCGATGGCGGCGCCGATTGGCAACTTCGTCAAGCCAGTGGCGGACCTGCAAGTTGACGTCAGCCAAGTCGGTGAAGGTACGCAACGGCCAGAAGTTCTGGCGTAAATATCCTACCGACCTCTCGACTTTTCCTTTTTCCCAAGCCGCCCGCACATGACAAGCACGTGGCAGGAAGTTGTACTCACGGGCAAAGCCCAGGAAGCGCGGATGGAAACGGACGAGGTTGCCGTCATGCTCGGCGACGGCGGTGGCGAGATTGTCGTACCAGAGCTCGCGGGCCACGCCACCCATAGCTTGGAAAGCGTGGAGGTGGCAGCGCACGAAGGTCTCGAAGCTCTGACTGTGGGTGAACTCTACGTAGAGCTTGCGGCTGTGGCACTCGACCAGGCAGAAGGCATAGAGTTTGCGCGCATGGCCCTGGTACAACAGCGCGCCGAAGTGGCCCCAGTCGATTTCAAAGCGTTCCCCGGCCGCCGGTTCCATGCGTACGTAGGCACGCTTGGCCGCGATCTGGCCTCGCGCGGCGTGCAGATGCTCTTTCAGGATGCTCATGCCGCCGTCGAACCCGAGCGGACGGAGCCGTTGCGCGATCACCACGGCGCTGGCGGTCGGGTCCTGGGTGAGCCATTCGGCGATGGTTGGCTTAAACGGGTCCAGCTTGCTGGCCCGCTGCCGTGTCGCCGTCCGTGGCGCCGGCGTCTCCAGGTACTTGGCCAGCGTGCGGCGGCCGATATGCAGATGCCGGGCGATCTTGCGCGCCGACCAGTGCTCGGCCCAGTGCAGGCGATGAATGGCATTGATTTGGTCCGCGGTCAGCATCTGTCTGACGCCCGGTATAACGGCAAGCTGGTCGGTTCGCCATAGCGTTGTTCCTGTCAAGAACCGGCGGAGGCAGCCACGTTCTGGCTAAGCGGCTGGAAAATTAATACTTGTGCGGAAGCTAAGTTGTTCCGGTCAAGATCGCCCACCTGGGGGCCTACCAGCCAAACTCCCGCCGCAGAATGCTTTAGGTCGAAAGCTACGTTGTTCCTGACAAGACGCTGGATGCGGCGCCTCTGATCCCGCTGCTGTTGCCGTTGCCGATTAGCCTCGACCGCCCCAGGGTTTCGCTGTCGGCGCTGCTTCTGGTAGTCCGGATGTTCATCCCACCACTGCTGCTGGCTTTCGCGAACGACTTGGCGATACACGGCATCGGCCACCAGCTTCTTGCGGTGGTAGTCGGCTCGTCGCTGGCGCTGACAGGCCGGCTGGCTACAGACGACCTGCTGGGGTCGGTAGATCGAAGGGACAAAGAGACGTTGACAGTGAGGACAGCAGCGGGGCGCGCTCAAACCGACTCCTCAGGACTGGAATCTCTGAGGAGAACCGAAACGATGGGCGGAAGGCAAGATTTAGAAACTACTGTAGAGTTCGTACCGCGTCCCCGCCAACAGGGGCTCTCTCTGGCTGGCTCACTGGCCCCGGCCTTCTCCGGCGAAAATGGCTCCGTTTCTCACTGGCCCTGACAGACACGGCGTCAAGCCAGTACACTAACGTTGCACCGGGGAGATTGCGATGGCTGAGACGGCTTTCTTCAGCCCAGAAGTTTTTGTATTTCTGAGGCAGCTAAAGCGGAACAACGACCGCAACTGGTTTGCGAAGAACAAGGCGCGATACCAAGCGTATATTGTCGAACCGGCCCTGTCGTTCATTGGCGGCTTTGCACCTCAGCTGGAAAGGGTCAGTCCTTTCTTTGTCGCCGATGCGCGGCCCACCCGCGGCTCCCTGTTTCGCATTTATCGCGATATCCGCTTCTCCGATGACAAGCGTCCCTTCAAGACGCATGTTGGCATTCACTTTTCTCATTCCAGTGGCAAGGACGCTGATGCGCCAGTTTTCTATCTGCACCTTGAACCAGACAATTGTTTCGTCGCGGCAGGCATCTGGCATCCGGACAACCGGGCTCTGACCAGAGTGCGTACGGCCATTGCGCGCGACACGGAGCAATGGGCCAAGGTCCGGAAAAAGCTCACTCTTGAGGGCGACAGACTGTCGCGGCCGCCGCGTGGATTTGATGCCAGTCACCCCTTTAGAGACTTTGTGGCGTCGGTTGCGCTTAGTGACGAGCAAATCTGCAGCGCCAGACTGATGCGGGATTTCGTCTCGGCATGCCGAAAGATGTCGCCGCTCGTGGAGTTCACCACTAAGGCTCTGGGGCTGAAGTTCTAGGCGGGAAGTGAACCAATGATTGAGGCCGAGACCCTAAAGTCGATTGCCACGATGCTAATGACGAGTACGTCTGTGAGTGTGGATGGTAAGTCGATACCTGTTCGCCCTTCGAGTCGGCAGCACCTGAGAACCGCAGCGTTCACAGTCGGGGGGCACGTATATCAGGCGATCGAACAGAACCCGGAGAAGCCGAGCCGATGGGGGCAGTTGGCGCGAAGAGGTCATCAGGTCGTGCAATTCAAGGACGCACAAAGTAACAAGTTCGTCGCGGTTGTGGTGGATGGCGAGGCTACGTTTTACGGTGCTAGGGCGTGTTAACACTAAATGGGATTTTATGGTATTCTCCGGTTCATGGAGATTACCGAGGCTCAGTACGCTCGCATCGAGTCCAGTCTTCCCCGTCAGCGCGGCAACGTGAGCCTGACCAATCTGGCGGTGTTGAACGCAATTCTGTATGTCGCCGAGCAAGGCTGCAAATGGCGTGGGCTTCCCAAGCGTTTCGGCAACTGGCACACCATCTACACCCGCATGAACCGCTGGTCCAAGAACGGCGTATTGGATCGCATCTTTGAGCAATTGCAGCGCCAGCAGATCGTGCGCATCACCATCACCGCCGTCAAGCTGGACTCCACTATCGTCAAGGTGCATCCTGACGGTACGGGCGCTTTAAAAAAAACGGTCCCCAAGCCATCGGCAAGTGCCGCGGCGGATGGGCCACCAAGATTCCTATGGTTGCCGCGAATGCTCGAACGGCCATAAGCTTCGCGCTGTCTCCCGGCCAAGCCTCCGATGCCAAGCAGGGCCGCCTGTTGCTGGGCGGCATCGGACCGCTGCCCGCGCCCCTGCATCTGATCATGGATCGCGCCTCCGAAGACAACGAAACCCGGCAGCTAGCGCTGGATTTCGGCTTTATCCCGGTGGTTCCCCCCCAAAAGCAATCGCCTGGAACCGTGGCAGTACGACAAGGCTCTCTACCGCAAGCGCAACGAAGTAGACGCTTGTTTCGACGACTCAAGGGCTTCCGCCGCATCTTCTCCCGCTTCGACAAACTCGACGCCCTCTTTCTTGGATTTCTCAACTTCGCGCTAATCGTCGAAGCCTTGCGATAGTGTTAACACGCCCTAGCAAGAAGCGGACTTGAAGGCCCCCATCACGTATCCAGAGCGTACTGGAATCAAATCGGCTCCGCCAATGCCGCTGTGGCCATGCAACCAAAACCGACGTAGCCGGCGGCTCAGCTTCACGATCCACCATCAACTGTGTCGTCGTCCCCGGGGCGGCTTCCTGTCGTCCCCGCCCATCCTTCCAGTCCCGTCCCTGCCCATTTGCCGGATGTGCGCTTCCATCCGTGCTGCCATGCTTGAACCCGAAGCAGAATTCTATGCATCAGGAGTGAGCAATGGGTAGCACCGCCAACCAAGTCTGGGAATCCATATCGAACCACACATCCACGCTCGCCGAGCAGACGGGAAGGGCTATCGTCGCCGTCATTGCTGGCCATCGCGTCGCCGCCAGCGGCGTTCATTGGAAACCCGGCATTATCGTCACAGCGAGCCATCTCGTCCGACGTGCCGACGAGGTCAGTGTCATTCTGCCGGACGGCAGCAGGGTGAAGGGAGCGGTTGCCGGCCGCGACAACACGACGGACCTCGCTGCGGTCCATATTGAAAGCTCGGCAATTCTCGCGGCCTTGCCCCTCGCCTCCGGCGCGAAGGTCGGTGAGTTGGTGCTGGCGGTCTCGCGTTCCGGCCGTGGCGAACTCTCCGCCAGCGCTGGAGTCGTCGCCCGTATCGGTGGGCCATGGCACTCGTGGCGCGGGGGTCAGATCGACCGCCTCTTGCGCCCCGACGTTCGCCTCTATCCCGGCCAGTCTGGCAGCGCGCTGGTCAACGGTCGGGGTGAACTGTTAGGCGTCAACAGTTCGGTCCTTGCACGCGAGTCGGTCATCACGCTGCCCAACGAGACCGTCGATCGCGTGCTCAAAGAACTGTTGGAGCATGGCCATATCGCGCAGCCCTACTTTGGCATCGCTATGCAGGAAGTTCCCTTGCCACAAGAGTGGCGCGCCAGTGCCGGTTCCGATCAGGAGCATGGCCTGCTGGTCATGCACGTCGCGCCCGACGGGCCGGCTAAGCAGGCAGGCATCTATCTGGGCGACCTGATCACCAGCGTCGACGCGCAGCCGGTCCAAGGATTCCGCCACGTCCACCACATGCTCGCGCTGAAACGCACTGGAGAAGTGGTAAAGCTGCGTGTGCTACGAGCCGGAAATGCTACTGAGGTGGAGGTTGCGCTGGGAGACCGGCCAAGGCGATAACCATGTCGAGCAGCGGGCTCAGCAGCATGCGCAAGCCAAAGCACCATCGGCCATCGGTCAAGCCGTTGCGCGTGCTGATCTCCGCTGCCTCGTCGATCACTCGCGCAGGACTGGAGCGCCTTCTTGAGAAGCAGCCCAGTGTGCACTTTGTGGGCGCGATTAGCGGCGCCGACGGCCTGCCATCGGCAATCGCGGAGAACGATCCCGACGTGGTGCTCCTGCACCTCGAAGCTCAGTCATCGGAGACAATCTGGGATGAATTGATCGCTCTCGCAGTCCCTATCGTGCTGCTGGCCGACGAAGCAGATCTTGTCAGCGCAACGGCAGCTCTTGCCGGCGGAGTGCAAGCCGTTCTTCTGGGTGACGCAACCGGAGCTGAGTTGGCCGCAGCCGTCCACAGCGCCGCGGCCGGATTGCTTACGCTCTCGGGCGATCTGGCCGATCTTGTGCGCCAGGGTCTGCTCGCTCATTCCCGCGACGAAGTCGAGGACTCTGTGGGAAGCACCCCTCCCATCGCCGACGCTTCTCCAGAGCACCTCACCCTGCGGGAGCGGGAAGTGCTTGAGATGATGATGGAGGGCCTGTCGAATAAAGAGATCGCCGCGCATCTCAATATCTCAGCCCATACCGTCAAGTTTCACATCAGCTCCATTCTGGGAAAGCTGGGCGCATCCACCCGCACAGAGGCGGCCGCGATTGGTCTACGCCGCGGACTCATCACCATCTAGAGCCTGAGGCTGGACTGGGCTCATATTCGTGTTATTCGAAAAGAACCGGTTGCGCAATAGTGTCTTCGGATTCCCGAAAGTTGCTCAAGCCAACGCCAACGAGCCGATAGCGTTGCTGCAGACCGAGATCGACCCGCTCTCGCAGCTTCAAGGCGATGTCAGTCAATTCTTCGCAGGAGGAGGGTGGGAAGCCTGGCGTATGGCTGCGAGTGAGAATCTTGAACTCGCTTGTCTTCAGCTTGAGGACAACCGTGCGTGCCATCCGTGGTTCTTTACGCGAAGCACACCAAAGCTTTTCTGCAAGGCCCCGGATCATGGGCTCAGTTTCCGGCAACAGCACGTCGTGCTCAAAAGTATCCTCAACGGATATCGATTGTGTCGGTCTGTCCGGGACAACTGGGTTATGGTCGAGACCGAGGGCAAGCTCGTGCAGGCGCTGACCATAGCGGCCGAAGTGTTGTTCGAGTAAGGGCAACTCGAGAGTTCGGAGGTCCCTCACGGTATGTGCTCCAAGGTTCGCCAGCTTCTCTTCCGTAACTTTGCCGACGCCAGGCAAGCGTCCAACAGGCAATGGCAGCAAAAACGCGTCTATGTCCTCGGGCTGGATGACAAAGAGTCCATCGGGTTTGCGCCAGTCAGAGGCGAGCTTTGCCAAGAACTTGTTTGGCGCAACTCCCGCTGAGGCTGTCAGATGCAATTCCTGACGGATTTGGTCACGGATCGTGCGAGCCACTAGGATAGCTGTCGCCAAGCCAGTCTTGTTCTCGGTGACGTCGAGGTATGCTTCGTCGAGAGACAGGGGTTCTATTAGGTCTGTATGACGCCCGAAGATTTCCCGCACGCTGCGCGAGACCTGGCGATAGCGTGCGAAATCCGGAGGTACGAAGATCGCATCCGGACACAAGCGTTCCGCTCGCATTGCCGGCATGGCCGAATGCACACCGAAACTCCTAGCCTCGTACGAAGCAGCGCAGACGACAGAGCGATTGGCCTGCCAAGCAACGATCACGGGCTTGCCGCGCAGCTGCAGATTATCGCGCTGCTCGACAGAAGCGTAAAAAGCGTCCATGTCGCAATGGATGATTTTTCGCACAATCTTTCGACAAGAATACTAACCCGGGTTGCAGAACGGGGCGAACGCGTATCGGGCGGATCGTTAACTGTCGTTGCGATAAATTCTAGAGATGCATGCAGCTGTCCTGGCCTCGAACTTCTATTCCGCACTCGCGATTTCTGTTCTCTTCCTGCATGCGCTGTTCATCTTGTGGGTTGTTTTCGGTGCCTTGCTGACACGCTCGCGCCCGATTCTTCGCTGGCTGCATGTCGGTTCTCTTGTGTGGGGAATCCTTACGGAACTGCTTCCTTGGCCGTGTCCTTTGACTCTGCTGGAGAACTGGCTCGAAGGCAACGCCGGAGTCGAGCCTGCCCAGGGCGGGTTCCTGCTCCATTACTTGGACAAGCTGGTCTATCCGGATATTTCTTCAACCATGCTAACGATTGCGGCGGTAATCATCTGCGCTCTGAATCTTGCGTTCTATGGCCGGCAAGTTTGGATCGCTCGACTGCCCTAGCTAGCGGCAATGAAATGAAGAACATCGTCCTGACGGACGCGCAGACGCGCCAGCAAGCGACCCGCATTTCTTTCACCGGGCGCTTCACGAAAGTGCGAGAGAGTTCGCCTGCCTAAGTCGCCTGTTCCATTCCCTGCTTCAACTGGCCTTCGAGGGATGCGAACGCACCGGTAAAGAAGAGACAACCATGGCTGAAGAAATAATCCCTTTGGAGGGCGGTTTTTCCTTTATCAGGAGGCGCTAGAATTCGCATGGCGGTTGGGTGAGAGAACTTGGACAACACTTTGTAGCTGACGCTAAAGTGGTCTCCGATACCACACTCTTTAGCTGCTTCGCTGACCAGCCGATAAGGTCCGTCTAGAGACTCAATGCCATCCGCTGCTGCTCGGCTGGACAGATCTTGCTTCGCGTTTCTAAATAACTCGAGAAAATCAGGAGCTTGAGCCGTTGCGGCTCCCCACTTTGCGAACGCGCTGAAAACACCTATAGTGTCGCGGCCTGCGTCCTCATATAGCCGACGTGCATTTTCCTGTTTTTTCGAGCAATAGATAGACCAGATCAAAAGTTCCAGCAGATTTCGCGCGCGCCAGGCGAGTAGGGATGATTCGTCCTCTCGTCCTTCTTCATAGGCGCGTTTCAGCAGCAAGTATTCTGAAAAAACCTGGAAGCAGAGAGAAGCGAGGACCTGGACGTGCCATTCATTATCGGTGCCAGGATTTGCCGCCAGATGCTCAATTCGCGCATTGACGGCGGCCCATCTGCCGGAGGTACTGATATCGGCGGCGGCATCAACAAGCCTGGAGAATTCCGGGTCCATAGAGTGCTCTAGAGCATTTTCAATTTAAGTA
>PMWR01000458.1 GCA_003166055.1 Acidobacteriaceae bacterium | reverse complement strand
TGATTGAGAAAGCCGATCTGCGCGGCGATGTGCACATGCATACCACGGCCACCGATGGCCACAACTCGATTCGTGAGATGGCCGAGGCGGCACTCGCCTGCGGATTCGAGTACATCGCCATCACCGACCACTCCAAAAACCTGGCCATGACCAACGGGTTGGACGAAAAGCGGGCCCTCGAACATATCCAGCGCATTCGCGAAGTCGATCGGCAGATGGCCGGCCGCATCCGCGTCTTCACCGGCATCGAAGTGGATATTCTGGCCGACGGCGCGCTGGACCTGGAAGACGAGGTGCTGGCGCAGATGGAGGTGGTCATCGCCAGCGTCCATACCCGCTTCGAACAGAGCCGCGAGGAGATGACGGCGCGCGTGCTGCGAGCCATCGAAAATCCTTATGTGCGGATTCTGGGCCATCCCACAGGCCGTCTGCTGCTGCGCCGCGAGCCGTTTGCCCTGGACCTGGGCGCAGTCCTCCGCCGCGCCGCCGAACTGGGCGTAGCCGTGGAGCACAACGCCGCCCCGGAGCGGCTCGACCTGAACGACCGGGATCTGCGCCTGGCCAAAGAGCTGGGCTGCAAGATCGTCATCAACTCCGACTCGCACGACGCACGCAACCTGGGAAAGATGGACTATGGGATTCGCCAGTTGCGCCGCGCCTGGCTGGGGCCGGAGGATGTTTTGAATACCCTGGGAGCGGTAGATTTTCTGGCGGCGCTCAGGCCGCGGGCATAAGAACTTTCTAACATTCCGCGCTCCGCACTGGTCTCAGATCCGTTGGCTCGTCTCGGTGAGTCCAGGGCTTTTCGTGTCATTCGATTGTCCAGATGCGCTCGGTGTTTGAACACCAGAATTTGTCTTGACATTAGACAGCCTAAGTGGGATAGTTATATCAACTTACCTACGGCGTGCCGTAGGCCCAGAGGCCGTTGCATGCGAATGCAGCGGCCTTTTGCATTTACAATGCAGGGCATGAAGACGGTTGTGTATGTAGACGGTTTCAATTTGTATTATCGCGCTCTCAAAAACTCTCAACACAAATGGCTTAACCTACAAGCGCTTTGCCAGGCGGCACTTCCAGGCATATGCAATATCGTAAGGATAAATTACTACACGGCTCGCGTCTCGGGCCGCCCCAATCCAGACTCTCCAAGAGATCAGAACATCTACTTGGAAGCGCTAAAGACCTTGCCAAATCTTCGGATTCATTTGGGCAATTTCCAGGTCACAAATAAATGGATGTTTCTGGCTCAGCCAATTGAGTTCCGGCCTCCTGGCACCATTCCACAGCCCGTCCCCGTTTTCGCCCGGGTTGTTAAGACGGAAGAGAAGGGTTCAGACGTCAATTTGGGAGCTCACATGGTGCGGGATGCATTCACAGGCGCATTCGAGCACGCCGTCATCGTCACAAACGACACAGACCTAAGAGAACCGCTGCGGATTGTCATAGAAGAGGCCGGCCTGCCGGTCACCCTGCTCACGCCCAATGTCCACCCAACAGAGGATCTGAAGAAACTCGCCACCCATATTCGTAATTTGCGCTCCTACCTCGGCGTGTGCCAGTTTCCAATCACATTGATCGGACAAAACGGTCAACTCTTAACAAAACCAGCGGATTGGTGAGAATTCGGAAGTACCAACCGACTCCTTGATGGGTTTGACGGAATCCCGATTTTCCACATTAGGTATGAAAGGCACCACTTTCAGTGCAATAAGATGCACTTCAGGTGACCGGGCGCACGATTTCGTGGTCCGATTTACTCTGGTAGGGATAAGATAAGGGCGCGATGAGTCTACTCCGGCAGGATTCCCCCCAGCTCGACGACGCCGCCCGTGGCGAGGACTACGCCAAGGGTTCCAGCCACCTGATGTGGACCAGCGTGTTCGCCGCGGTGCTGGTCAGCATGGCAATTGCCGGCTATGTGATCGCCGGGCAAAAGCCGCCTGTCGTCAGCGGAGAAGTTGTCCAGGTGTGGGCTCACGTGCATCACCCCGAGACTACGGGATTCGATGCCAACGGCGAGTCCATGGCCAAAGTGGGCTTCGACCAGGTGCTGGTGTTTGCCCAGGTCAGGCTGCACAATGAGGGCAAGCAGCCGCTCTTCCTGCATAACGTGCTGGCCAATGCCACACTGGACGACGGCATCCACTCCAGCTATGCCGCGACGGCGTCCGACTACAACCGGTTGTTCATCGCTTATCCCAATCTGACCGTTCCGCACGGCAAAGCGCTGTCGCTGGAGACGACCATCGCTCCGGGTCAGACCGTGGAGGGGTCCGTCGTGTCATCTTTCCGTATGAGCAAACAGCAGTGGGACGCGCGCAAAGATCTGAACTTCACCTTCGGTTTCCTCTACCAGCCGAACCTGGTGCTCGCGCCCCACACCGCGGTTACTGACCAGTAGGCGGAACCGGCGCGCTCTTGGGCACGGAAAGATATCCCTTGACCGTATTCTTGGCGCTCACCGAGTTCACCACGACTTCAAAGAGCGCGGGATCTTTGCCGGCGTAGAACTGCAGCGGCTCGTTCAGGTTCCTGTCCTTCTTTTCGTACTCCTTGTCGTCGGCATACACCGTGAGCGTGAACTTGCTCTTCTTGGCGTCCGCCTTTTTCAGTTCCAGGCTCACCGTGCCCACCGGCTTTTTCTGCCCTTTGGCCAAAGTGAACTCATAGTAATTGCGGTCGCCCTTGTGCTCCAGCATCACCAGCTCGTCGTGATTGCGTGCGATCACGCTGTTGGTGCCGCTCAGATCGCCCCTCACCGCCTGCAACTGGCTGATTGTCGTGGCCAGATCGCTTTGCGTCTTGCCCAAGTCTGTCTTGACGCCGCCCACATCGGTCTTCACGTCGGAGACAGCACTGGAAACGGCGCTGACCTGCTGCGCGGTTTGCTTCTGGGCGGTGGCCAGTTGCGCCGTGTTGGCTTCAACCGCCTGCTCCCGGCGGATGATCTCCTGCGCGCGGGCGTCCATCTGCTTCTGGGTCAAACCGAGCGACTTGCCGAGTTCCTCGGTAGCCACATTGAGGCGGGCATCGGTTTCGCGCAGCTTGGCGGCCAGTTGCTTGTTCTGCTGCGTCGCCTCATCCAGTTCCGTCTTCTGGCTGGACACGCGGCCGCTGAGAACATAGCTCCAGATCAGCCCGCCCAGCGCGCAGATCAGCGCCGCGGCAATAACCGCCAGCAGCGCGCCGGAATAGGTTCGGGGTGCATTTTCAAATTCTTCGCTCATTCGTTTGCCTTTCTCATATTCAGCAGTCCGGCCAGCGAACCGCTCTTCAACGGCCTGCGCGCACTGCCCCAGGCCTGGTGATGACGGCGTTCTTTAACGATAGACGCCATCTGGGAGCATTCTCTCACTGGAATCTTCCCATTTTTGTTTCAGATCGGATTCTGCTTATCCAACTCCGGAGGCTCCGCTCAGTGCGGCTCCGGGGGGTCTTCCGCAATATAGGAAGCATACAACCCCTGAGCCAACCGGCGTCCCGATGAGCCGGGGAAACGTCCTGGCAAGTAGGATCGATCGCCCTTGGCCGCGGGCGAGTTGTTCCACGCTTGGGTGACAACCATGGAATGGTTCCGTTATAAACATCTTTGCTGCATTTTCCGGCGCCGGGCCTCCATTTCAAGGATCGGAGGCATCCCGCGGCGGGTGTTCATCGCTGGGGCTTGATGCCCGGCATTTACCGCAACCATCAATGAATTACCAAAAAGGGGAGATCCAAAAGCTATGTCGACTGCTGTCGCGGGGAAGGGTCTGGAAGGAATTGTTGCGGCGAACTCCGGGGTTTGCTATATCGACGGAGAAGCCGGCGTGCTGGCCTATCGCGGCATCGACATTCACGAGCTGGCCGTCAAATCCACGTTTGAAGAAACCACCTACCTGCTCTGGAACGGCATCCTGCCCAACCAGCTCGCGCTGCGGCAGTTCCAGTCGCAGTTGGCGCTGGCCCGCTCACTCGATGTGCGGATCATTGACCTTTTGCGCTCCTTTCCGACCACGGCTACGCCCATGGAAGTGCTGCGCACCGCGGTCTCCGCGCTCAGCTTTTACGACGCCGACGAGAAAGACAACTCCCACGACGCCAACGTGCGCAAGAGCTATAACCTGACCGCGCAGATCGCCATGCTGGTGGCCATCTACGACCGGCTGCGCAAGGGAAAGGAAATTGTCCCGCCCGACCGCTCGCTCTCGCATGCCGCCAACTTTCTGTGGATGCTGACCGGCGAAGCGCCTTCAGAGACGGCCACGCGCACCCTCGATATTGCCCTCATTTTGCACGCCGACCACGAGTTCAACGCTTCCACCTTTGCCGCTCGCGTGATCGCCGCCACCCTCTCCGACATTCATTCCGCCATTACCGGCGCCATCGGCGCGCTCAAGGGCCCGCTGCACGGCGGCGCGAATGAAGCGGTGATGCGCCTGCTCTACGCCATCGACAAGGCCGGCGCCGATCCCGTGGAGTACGTGAAGAACATGCTGGCCGCGCGGCAGAAGANNTCCACTTACGCGACGCTGGGCATCGACATCGATCTCTACACGCCGATCTTCGCCGTCAGCCGCATCGCCGGCTGGGCCGCGCACGTGATTGAGCAGTTGGACGACAACCGCCTCATCCGCCCGCGCGCCGAGTATATCGGTCCCGAGTACCCCTCCCCCTGGATTCCGATCGAAGAGCGCGGGTAGTGAGCCACGCGCGGAAGCTCGCGCAATCCGGCCCCTGCGTGCTCACTGAGCCAGCAATCCAAACACCGCAACCCCGGTCTGGGTTCCGACGTATACCTTGCCGTTCACAACCAGCGGGGTAATGAATTTGTTTCCATTGCCGAAGCTGTCACGCCCACTGGCAGCCTGGCCGCTGTTGTAAAGTTCATGCGTCAGATTGGTCGCATCGTAGGCGTGCAGGACTCCGGGAGCGCTCATGCTGGATTCCAATGCCCATACGATCCCGTTCTGGCTCCCATTGGCGGATACGCTCGGCGTGGTCCCTGGGTAAGGAAATGAGACGGACGACTGGCTCGACGGAGTGGTCCCGAGCAGCGCATCGGTCATTGGAAAAGCTTTCAGGCCATCTCCAACCGCGCCATAGTAGAGCACGCCGTTGAAGAACGCGGGGGTGGAAAAGACCTGGCCTGACAGCGCACCCGTAACCTCCTGGTAAATGTTGGGATCCGTGATAATACTGGGCTCGAACTTGCCCAGATTATCCCGGTCCGCGAGATAGATATTGCTGTCTTTGCCCGCGCCCACAATCAGGTGATGGACCACTCCTTGCGCATCTGTCTGGTCGGGCAGCAGGACTTCCCCGCCTGATCCCAGATCCTCGTCTTCGTCGGATTCCATGACCGTGTTATAGGTCTCGAAGTAGTCGGCAACCGCCAGCTTGCCGCTCGTCGAGAGCTTGATCATCGCATTGCCGAAGTCGTTCTGCGCAGGGAAACCGCTGGAATTCAAGGTGGTATCGAAACTGCCGTTCGCATCCAGAAAGTAGAGGTTTCCGCTACTGTCCGCGGCGATACCGTCGCCACTCATCCAGATGGAGCCTTCGCTGCCATTTGGCGTCATGTTCAGCACCTGCGTCTGCTGCAACGTGGACTCGCTGTAAGCCATTACCCAGCCGGTATAGGGCTTGATGTCGCAGTGCGATGAAAAGCCGAGGTAGATGCTGCCGTTCAACAGCAGCAAGGCCGCGCGCTCGTTGTATTGTCCCGGTGCGAACACCACGTTGCCGTTCGAGCTGTTGTCTCCCGTTCCTGGATAGGTTGCGGTAATCTCGGTCGGACTGCCGCTGATCTCCGCGCCTGTGGTGACGTCGAGCGCATGGAGACGCTGATGGTAGTTGCCGCTTGCATCCTTGCTCATGCCAATCGTGAAGAGCGTACCGTTCGGCCCCTGTTTGCGATCGATCACCGGCGTCGAGGTAATTCCTATTTCGGGCGTCACCTGCCCGCAGCCATGATCGTCGCTGGTGGTTTCGCCGGTTCCAAGGATCGACGTCTTCCACAACTGGGTGCCGCTATCGGCATCGAAGGCGTAGACACTGTCGTGTTCGGTGGCCATATACAGAACATTGCGCAACTTGCCGCTTGTAGTCACATTGGCTAGATACAACGGTTCAGCGTCGACCAAACCGTCCGCCGTGTCGAAGGCTAGCTTGCCGAACTGCGTGGAGTTCACATTGCTCAGCGTCAGGATGGTTTCTTGCGCATTCAGTCCGTCGCGCGCAATGTCGTCATGGTAGGTTGTCACATCCGGCGCGTTAGTGGACGAGACCGCGGCCTGCACCGTCAGAGCCAGTGTGGCAGTGTGGGTGAGGCTGCCTGTGGTTCCCGTGAAGGTGACCGTTGGAGTTGCCGCCACCGCGCCTGCGCCGGCTGTCAGCGTAGTGTTTTGCGCCGTCCCCGGAGACAACGTGAGCGTCGCAGGATTCGCAGTGACTCCGGTCGGGAGTCCGGTGATCGTCACAGCGACCGTGCCGCTAAACGAATTCAACGGGGTCGCCAGGATGCTCACCGGCGAGCCGGTTGCCCCGGCCACGATCGTCAGCGACGCCGGTGACACGGCCAGGGAAAAGTCCGGTGGCGGCGGGGCTGCGGAAACGGTCAACGCCACAGCTGCCGAATGGCTGAGGGTTCCCGATGTTCCGGTAAGAGTCACCGTCGCGTTGCCTGCCGCAGCGGTTGAAGCAGCGGCGAGCGTTACATTCTGCGCCATTCCCGGAGTGAGCGTCAGCGTCGCCGGATTTGCGGTCACACCCGCGGGCAGTCCGGTGAACGCGACTGTCACAACCCCAGTGAAGCCATTTGCCGGGACGGCATTGACGCTGATCCCCTGACCCGCGCCGCCGGAGACAAGCGTGATTGTTCCGGGCGTGGAAGTCAGCGAAAAATCACCGGGATTTGTAACCGGTTGTGGAGCACTGTCGCAACAGATGAGGGCCAGGCATGGCAACAGGCCGGCAACGCATACCATCTTCCGAAAGCGGGACTTGCGAGTGAAGGGCGGCGAACCAGGAATCCGCGTGACATTGAGATACGAAGACAGAGAACTCATGGCGGGGGAAGGCTCCTCTCGGGTCAAAATAGAGGATTCCACTCCAGGAGTCCACTGGCTGCTCATCTTTGATCACATTGGCTTGCCCGCGGCCGGGGTGGATTCAGGCGACAGAACGTCTACTATGCCGGGAGGTTAAAGTTCTTTGCGACGCACGCCCCGGCTCTCTACATCCAAACCTCAAGGCAGGTGCGCCATGACGATTCGTCAAATTGCGGTCGAGCGATTCAGCGTAGTTTCCTCCAACCCCTTTGCAGAAGTCCTTTCCTCTCTCGAAGCATCGATCGGCCATCCGGACATGCGCGAATTCGGCCAGAAGATGGTCGCGGCAAAGTCCTGGCAGGAACTGGAACAGGCAGTCCTTGCGTCTATCGGACCGTCAGGCTTCATGGAGTTCACGCGCTTCAACCTGGACCTCGTCATAGCCAAGGAGAAAGGCGCCTCCGCGCCGAAAATCGTGCGCCTTGTCGAGGGGAATCCGCTCATCATGAAACAGAGGTCGGAGCACGTGCCGGACACTGCTTCTTACGCCCCCCGGTAAGCGTCCTCATCGATGAGCGCGCGGGGGGGCATTCATCTTTCCTGCGATTTAATGGCCAATTCTCTTGCCCCTTATGGTACTATTGCCGCGCTGCAAGTTGCGCGGGAACTAGGCGCTAAAGTCGAAGCTCCGCTCACGGCAGCCGCAGGATCGGCAAAAGCACTTTCCCCCGGTCGCACAGCGCGCTTCCTTCGTTTCTAGGGTGTATCGACACATACTGGAGTTCGCGGAGTAAGCATTCCCGCTTTCCCGGTTTTCGAAAGGACAAATCGATGATTCTTGGATTGAGTTTGGTGCAATTCACTTACCTGCACGTATTCCTGAGCCTGGTTGGAATCGGCGCCGGGCTTTTCGTTGTCTTCGGCCTGCTCACCTCGCAGCGGCTCGGCATTCTCACGTCGCTCTTCCTGGTCACCACGGCCTTGACCAGCATCACCGGCTTCCTGTTTCCGATCACGACAATTACACCCGGCATTGTCATCGGCGTCCTGTCGATCATTGCGCTCATTGTGGCGATCGTTGGGCTTTACGTCAAAAAACTCGAAGGCTCCTGGCGCGGAACCTATGTCATCTCGGTTTGCGTGGCTTTCTACTTCAATTTCTTCATTCTGGTTGCACAGGGATTTGCCAAAGTTCCCGCGCTCAAATCCATTGGACCCACCATGTCTTCGCCGGGCTTTGGGTTCGTCCAGCTTGCGGTTCTGGTGATCTTCATTTTGCTCACCATTCGCGCCTACAAGAAGTTCCACGTCGCCTAACCGCCCAGACCCTAACCGCCTGGTTCCTATCCGTTCGGAACGCGGCAGGCTCTCAACCCTGCCGCGCCTTCCACAGCAGATAAAGGCCCCATGCCGACAGAGTGCAGTTGTCGCGGATGGTCCCGTTCAGCATCATCGCTTCAAACTCCTCCACCGGCATCGAACGCGCCACCAGATCGTGTTCCTCGGGGTCGGGCTCTTTCTCGGTCACCGTCAGCCCGGTGGCCAGAAAAACATGCTGTCTTTGCTTTGCGAAGCCGTAGGCGATCCATAGCGTGCCGAGGTAGGTCATCTCGGCCGCCTCCATGCCAATCTCCTCGCGGAGTTCGCCGCGGGCCAGTTCCTCAGGATGCTCGACCTCCATCTCCCAGCCGCCCTGCGGCAGCTCCAGCGCGCGCTCCTGAATGGTGTAGCGGAACTGCTCCACCAGCCACACCCGGCCCTGGTCGATGGGCAGAATGATGGCCGCGTCGTCCTTCTCGACCACGCCGTAGATGCCCTTTTCCCCGTTGGAGCGGAGAATTTCATCTTCCCGCAGACGCATCCAGTGGTTGCGATAGACCTCGCGACTGGAGAGCGTGGTGATGGACTTCCCACTTCCGCCTTCAATGCCATTCATCGGGTCTCCTCGTTGCTCGGCTCCTCAGCAAAACAGGTATGGTCGCGTTCAAGGTCATGACGCAGACTGGATCCGCAGCAATTAGGCCTATGACCTGGCCGCTGACACCACAAAAGTCGGGATGCTATGCCTGATTTGGGGTTGAGCCGGAAACCACTTCACTCACACGGCGCACAGGAATCTGCGTGAAGAGGCGCTTCCATGCATCGATATTCAATACTGTGCAACTCGACACAAAAGGCCTTTGCCACGGCCCATTCGGCCCTTCTAAAGGCAGCGACTTTCTCAATCCGTCGCTCCTATTCGACAGCAGATGGCTGTCAAGATTCTTCATGCATATGACAACCACATAATGAACTCTACCCTTTACGCGGCCGGAAGCATATTCATAAATGAAGGAGTCTCTGTACTTGATTGTTAGCTTGTTATTCAAAACGTCCGATTGAAAATCCCGCAAGAACCGGTCTTTGGCCTTTGTCTGCGATTTTGGGTTCTCCGGATCTTTGATTTCCAGAAAATATGTATCTCCGCGCCACTCAAAGATGCAGTCAATCGCCTTCATGCAGTGTGCCAGCCTGTGAGTCTTCGGATCGTCAAACCGGCGGGGCGCTGCCTGATCCGGGAATTCGAATTCAAGATCACCCTCCCGAAATAGCTTCATTTCGCTGTTACCCCAAGACTGCGCTTCACTTCGTCGTCGTAAATCCGGTCAAGTGTCCCGGCAATGTCATTCGGTTCGATCCCGCTGTATGTATCGCTCTCCCGCGCGACGACCGGGCCGGTTGGCTTTCCAGCAACGGCATCTCTATATAGGGAGATGTACTTAATCTTCGATTTCTTATCTGTCTGCAAATCAAACTGCTTGAGCAAAACATAGTTGTGAGTCGTAAGAAATACTTGCACTCCCAACTCCTGGAGCTTGAAGATAACCCTGACGACCTGATCCATCAGCGAAGGGTTGAGATTCGCCTCAGGTTCATCCCAAAAAAGGATGGAACCACTCGTCAGTGTTCCGTTCTGTATCAGCAACCAGATCAGCGCCAGCTTTCGGATCCCCTCGGCTAAGAGCGGAAACTCAAGCTCGCCCTGGCTGTTCTTTAGAAAAAAGGTCTGACCTTTAACGATCACCTTCCCGATGATCGCATTTTCAAGCGCTGCGAGGAGCGATCTTCTCACATTGCCAGTGGGTCCGGTCAGTATGGGCAGATATGCCTTCTTAATAATGTCGATGTATATCTCTTCAATTGACCACTCGCGCCGGGCAGAGATTGCGATGAATCCGGGCGCAAGTGCGAGCATTTCCTTGGCTGGGATAAATGCACTTATAAGCGGACTCCGTGTCCAGCCCGCAAGGTTCTTGGTGCGCGTATTCTCCACCAGGGTGGCATGATTCGAGAATTCAGCTCGAAGCCGTACGTCGTCTAAACGAACGACTTCGATTTGAGCCGTGGCACTAGCCTTCTTCCGCCGAACAAGCCTGCCAATCGCCCCGTTATAGGGGCTGAAGACATTGCGAAGCTTTACCCCGAAGGGCTTGTCCCTATCCTCGCCCTCTGTGATCGCACATGCGGCATATAGGACCTTGAGGATATGGGTTTTCCCCGTTCCATTCACCCCAACGAGTACGTTGATCCCAGGAGAAGGCCTGAGGTCAAGTTTCTCGAATGCCGTGAAGTTCTGGAGCTTAAGGTTGGTTATGCGGCTCATTTCTGGTCATTGCCTTTCGTTCCGCCATGGTATCAGAGTGTCAGTTTTCGTGGCGCAAGACTCCTGTTCTCGACAGCCGAAAGTGCGTTTCATCGGTAAACGCCGCGGCGCCACGAAGATCGGCTACTCTCCCCGCACTCTGAACTTCCGCAGCCGCCCTATCAGGGAGGCCGGTCCCCTCACCCTGAGCCGCACCAGGTTGCCCTCGTACTCCCGGCTATGCACCACCATTCCGCCATCGATGGCCGCCAGCACNNCCCTCCTGCTGCGGAACGCGCAACTCCGCTTCGATCAGCGGATCGGAGTGCAATGCGGCATCGATGGCTTTGAGCAGCGCATCGGTTCCCTCGCCGGTGCGTGCCGAGACGGAAACCTCGCCCACGGGTCCATGCCGCTCCTGCAAAACCTGGCGTTCGAGCAGTCCCTGCCGCTGGTGCTCATCGAGCAGGTCGATCTTGTTCAGCACCTCGATGCGCGGCTTGCCGAGCGAATCGAGCTCACCCAGAACTTTTTCGACCTGGGCCTTTTGTTCCTCGCCATAGGTTGAAGCAGCGTCCCGAACGTGCAAAAGCACCTCAGCCTGCGCCACCTCTTCAAGCGTGGCGCGGAAGCTGGTCACCAGCGT